>CBFIGT010000036.1:0-19356 GCA_965662175.1 Arcobacter sp.
AACTAATTTTAGCAATAAGTAAAACAAGTGGTAAAAAAGCCTTGGACATAGCTTGTGGAGCTGGTAAAAACTCTATTTTTTTAGCAAAAAATGATTTTTTTGTTGATGCTTTAGATATATCAGAAATCGCTCTTAATTCCCTCAAAAGTAAAAATCTACAAAATATTACAACAGTTTTAATTGATTTAGATGAGTATACTCCCATAGAAAATAACTATGACTTTATTGTAAAAACTAATTTTTTAGATAGAACTCTTATTCCAAAACTTAGCAATGCTTTAAAAAAAGATGGAGTTTTATATATTGAAACCTATATGGAGCATGAAAAAAATGAAAAACAAAACTCAAATCCCGCTTTTTATCTAAAAAAAGATGAGTTAAAAACTTTTTTTGATAATAAGTTTGAAATATTAGATTATGATGAGTTTGATAATGAAGCTATTGAATTATATAAAATGAGAAAACAATCTATTATTGTAAAAAAAGTTTAAAAATTTATTAATAAAAAAAACAAATAAATTATTATATACTCTTTATAAATTAATTAAGGAAATAAATAGATGTCAAATGATGGAGATTCCATAAGTATAACTCTAAAAGATAAAAAATTTAAATATTTTGTGGAGGATTATTGGGATATTTTCTTAGGAATAGTTACTATAATAATAGCTTTTTATTTTCATAAAATAGGTCATAAAGAGCTTTCTACCCTATTTTCAGCTATCTCTATTGGATGTTTGTCTATTACTGTTTCAGAAATAGCTGAAATATTATCATCAAGGCTAAAAGAGCCATATGGAAGTTTTGTACTTACTTTTAGTGCTGTTGTTGTTGAGATTATTCTTTTATATATTATTTTACTTCAAAGCTTTGAAAATCCCGAAGTTGTAAATACTGTAAAAGGTGGAATTATTTCAGCTGTAATTGTGGATATGAATGTACTTTTAGGACTTGCTGTTTTTTTAGGTGGACTAAAATTTACAGAACAACAACACAATAAAGAGACAAGTAGTGCTTATACTACTATTCTTTTTGTATCAGGGATTGCTTTGTTGGTTCCTAGTTTACTAAGTGAGGTTAACCACTCAAAAGAGGTTGTAGTTCAAGCTTCCATCTTAATATCTATTTTACTTTTTGTATTTTATATTGTAATTGTTATTTTTCAAACAAAAACACATATTCATTTTTTTCAACAAACAGCAAGAAGTAGAATTTTTCGATTAAGAAGAAAAATGGAAGAAAGCCCTGATTTAAGTGAAAGTGAAAATGATGATTATATTTTTGAAAAATTTAATAATATTGGATTAATATTATCTATTTTTGTTTTTATAGCTATTATTGCTTTAAGTGCTGAAATTTTTGCAAATGATGGAATTAGTATAGCGAGTCAATATGGTGTATCAGCTGGAATATCAGGGCTTATTATTGCAATAGTTGCTGTTAGTCCTGAGATAATGACAGCAATTAAAGCTGCAAAAAATGATGAGATTCAAAGGGTTGTAAATATTGCGATGGGAGCATCTACTGTATCTATTTTATTAACAGTTCCTATACTAATGATACTTGCATATCTAAGTGATATTAGATTAGTTTTAGATTTTAATCCTATGGAAATAGGTGCTTTAATTTTCACAATTGTATTAGCATGGAAAACAACAGATGATGGATATACCAACTATTTTGAGGGTATTGCCCATCTTATGTTTTTTATCTCTTTTGCTATTATTGCCATGTATTACTAAACATTTTATATTAATATTTTCAATCAATAATGTTAAACTCTTTTCTCATATTTTTTGTAAGTATTAATATTTTGTTTTTTTCATCTAGGGGTAAAGTTTTAATCTCTTCAAGTTTTATTATGTTTTTATGAAATCTTTTTAGGGAGTTTAAAATATGTTTTGGCTTTTGATAAGTATTATTTACATGGGAACCTTTTGCTATTAAATAGGATATTATCTTTTCATTTCCCATAAAAGCAGCATAATTTATTGGTAAAACTCCAAACTTATCAGCACTATTTAGTAACTTATTATTTATTGTATAAACATATTTTACCTTTGTTAAATCATTGGTCCAAATAGCTGTATGAAGTATATTTCGGTTTTTAAAATCTACAGAGTTTATATTTGCATTACAACTTATTATATTTTTAACAATACTTATTGGATAATAAATAATACTTCTATGTAAAATATTACTTCCATCTTGATAAACTTTATTTATATCAAAACCAAAATATATAATTCTTTTTATTTTTAGATTAACCTCATACTCATCAATATTGTTATTTTCTTTTTCAAAAATATTATTTAAATAGAAAAAAAGAATATCATCTCCATTTTTATTCTCTTGATTAATATTCGCTCCAAATCTAAAAAATAACATTGTAGTATGCTCATCACTTGATAAAAGAGGCAAAAAGAAATATGGATTACCTTGGGAATCAAAATCATTAACTTCTACAATTCTATTTGAAAGCATAAACTCCAAAACATCTTGAACAAATTTACCCTCGCCAAAACTATTTAATATTTCATCAGAATCTAATAAACCATTTACACTAGAGGGAGTGTATACTTTTGAAGAGCAGTTTATATAAATCAAAATATAAATAATCATCTCAATCAAGTTTATATTATTTGCATCTTTTATATTAGGATTAGCCCCATATGAAAGTAGTAATTTAATCATTTCAAAATATGATTTATCAGCTCTCATAAATGCTACAACTAAGGCTGTATGCTCATTTGAGTTTGTTTCATTTACATTTAAACCCTTCTCTAAAAGAAGTTTTGTACTCTCAATATCATTTTTTGAGCTTGCTATAAATAAAGCATTATTACCCTCATCATCTTTATAATCAATATCAATTCCACTATCTATAAACTTTGTAATAATATTTGCTAAAATATTTTTTTGCTTATAATCTTTTAGTGGTTTATTTAAGTTTTTAAGAAAACTCAAAAGTAGATTATTTCCCTCTTTATCTTTTTGGTCAATAATAGTTTTATACTCTAAAGCTAGTTCAATTAATTTTGAAATTTGATTTATCTCATTTTCATCATCTAACTTTTCTAGTTTTTCTGAGAGATAAAAAATAATATTTTTTCCATTTGCATCTGCAATTGCAGGTGAAACTCCACTTTTAATCAAAAACTCCAAAGTAGATATTTTTGTATCTTTAAAATGGTGTAATAAAGAGTTTCCTTTTATATCACAAATGTTCAAATCTTTATTTTTATCTTCATAATTATAAATAAAATCTATAATTTCAATAGAACCACTTGAAATAGCATCAAAAAGTATATTTCTACCATAAATATCACTTGAAAATGGTTTTTTTGTTTTTTCAATTATCTTTTTTGTTAAAGGATAATTTCCTGATAAAATAGAGTCTTGTAATAAAATTCTTTTGTGGGGATTTTTATAATCTAAATCAATATGAAACTCAATAAATAAATCTAAAAATTTTCTAGGTATTTTAGAATGAACAATAAGAAAAAAAGGTGTCATTCCATTTATATCTTCAATATAAGGATTTGCATGATTTTCAAGTAACCATTTAGCTGATAAAAGTTTATTATCTAAAACAACTTTATGTAAAAGTGTTTGTTTATTTTTTTCATCTACAAATGCATTTATTTTAATATCTTTATTGTTAGCTACTATTTTGTCAAGTTTTTTGCTATTTAATGTTTGCTTTAAAAGTTCACTCAAAAGGGTATTTAAATTATTTGTACTCATATGTCAATATTTCCAATAAAAATTTCAATAAGTAATTATTGTATCAAAAAATAATTAAGTTGAGCTATTTGTAAATATAAAATAGCTATTTTTTATATTTACTATCATAAATAGTAACTTAGATTCAAACTCATTATCTAAGCTCAAATTTGATAAAATGCAACTCTTATAAAAGTTTCAAAATCAAAACGAAGTTTATTTAAAAGGTTTAATAATAATGAGTGAAAACAAAGATTTTTTACGTGTCAAAGTTGAAGAAGATTTAAAGTCAGGTAAGTACAAAGAGGTTATTACTAGATTTCCTCCTGAACCTAATGGGTTCCCTCATATTGGACACGCTAAATCTATTTGTATAAATTTTGGTATTGCTAGGGATTATAATGGTTATTGTAACCTTAGAATGGATGATACAAACCCTACAACAGAAGATACAAAATATGTAGAAGCACTAAAAGATGCTGTTGAATGGTTAGGATTTCAATGGAAAGATGAAGTACAATATACATCAAACTATTTTCAAAAAATATATGAATACGCAGTAGAACTTATCAAAATGGGTAAGGCTTATGTGGATAGTATTGATGAAGAACAAATGAGAGAATATAGAGGTACTGTAACACAAGCTGGTAAAAGAAGTGAGTATGCTAATCGTTCTATTGAAGAAAATTTAGATTTATTTGAAAAAATGAAAAATGGTGAGTTTAAAGATGGGGATCATGTACTTAGAGCCAAAATAGATATGAGTGCTGCTAATATGAAACTAAGAGATCCGCTTCTTTATAGAATCAGACATGCTCACCACTTTAGAACACAAAATGATTGGTGCATCTATCCTATGTATGATTTTGCTCACTGTTTGAGTGATTATATTGAGGGTGTTACTCACTCTATTTGTACCCTAGAGTTTGAGAACAATCGTGATATTTATGATTGGGTTTTAGATGAGTTAAACCTTACACCTCCTAGACCATACCAACATGAGTTTGCTAGACTTGGGATAAATTATACAGTTATGAGTAAAAGAAAACTTCTTGAACTTGTAAATGGTAATTATGTAAGTGGTTGGGATGACCCACGAATGCCTACAATAGCTGGATACAAAAGAAGAGGATATACAAAAGAGTCTATAATTAATTTTTGTAATCAAATAGGTATTGCAAAAGCTAACTCTATGGTTGATGTTTCTCAACTAGAATTTTGTATTAGAGATGATTTAAATACAAAAGCACCAAGAGTTATGGCTGTACTAGATCCAATAAAAGTAACTATTACTAATTATGAAGGAAGTGAAGAGATTGAAGCTTCATATTATCCACATGATGTACCAAAAGAGGGAAGTAGAAAAATACCATTTTCTAATGTTGTTTATATAAATAGAGAAGATTTTAGTGAAAACCCAGTTAAAGGTTATAATAGATTAACTCCTAATCAAGCTGTTAGACTAAGACATGCTTATATTATAACTTGTAAAGAACTTATTAAAGATTCTAATGGAAATATTGTAGAAATAAAAGCAGAATATAATCCACAATCAAAAAGTGGAAGTGATACAAGTGGAATCAAAGTAAAAAGTGCTATTCAATGGGTTGATGCAAAAAAAGCAAAAAAAATTGAAGTAAGACTTTATGATAGATTATATAAAAATGAAGCTCCAGAAGGTTTAGAGGATTTAAATCCAAACTCACTAACAATCATCAAAGATGCTTTGATAGAACCAGCTGTTATTACAGACAAAGCTGATGAGAGATTTCAGTTTGAAAGAGAGGGTTATTTTTATGCTGACCCTGTTGATTATACAGATGAAGCTCCTGTATTTAATAAAATAGTTGGACTTAAAGACTCTTGGGCTAAGAAAATTAAAAAAGAAGATAAGCCAAAAGTTGAAGCTGTAAAAAAACAAGAAGTTAAAAAAGAAGTAGTTCATGGTGAAGCTACTGAAATGACAGAAAATCAAAAAGCTCTTTTTGAAAAGTATACAAATGAATATGAATTAAATGATGAAGTGTCAAATACGCTAGCAAGAGATGAAAAATTATCATTATTTTATAAAAAAATACTAACAAGAGTAAAATTTATCAACCCTAAAAATGGCTTATTGAAGATTATAGCAAATATTGTAATCAATGATGTTGCAAGAGAAATAAAAAAAGATTATATTAATTCACATATTTCTGAAAGAAATATACTTGAATTAGCATATATGATATTTTATGAAAAAATTTCAAGTAAAATTGCTAAACAAGTATTTGAAAATATGGTTGAATCAGGAAACAGTCCAGAAAAAATAGTTGAAGATAAAGGGCTTATTCAAATAAGTGATTCAAGTGTTATTTTACCAATTATAGATGAAGTTATCGAAAAAAATCCTGATAATGTAGCTAAATATAAAGCAGGAAATCAAAAACTATTTGGTTTTTTTGTTGGACAAGTTTTAAAAGCAACAGGTGGAAAAGCTAATCCAAAAATTGTAAATGAATTAGTATTAGAAAAACTAAACTCTTAATCAGTTAATTAAGGCTAGTAAAAACTAGCCTTATTCTAAACTCTTCTTATATTTGATTTATACTCATTTTATATATAATTACAGTCTATTTAAAGGTGGTCTTATGAATATTGTTATTATTGGTGCTGGTGGAATTGGTGCATATTATGGAATGATTTTACACAAAGCTGGATGCTACGTAAAATTTATAGCCCGAGGTGAAAACCTTAAATATCTAAAAAACAATAAAATGAAAATGACCCATCCAAACTATACAATTGAAGATAAAATTGATACCTTTAGTATAGATGAGTTTACACAAACATTTAAACCAAAAGATATTGATGCTATTTTTATAGCAACAAAAGCTATGAGTACAGAATCTATTTCAAAAAAACTTGCTCTTTGGACAAAAGATAATAGAAATATTCCATACTATATTTCACTACAAAATGGTGTTGAAAATGAAGATATAATGGAACAATACTATAATAAAGAGTATGTTATTGGTGGGCTAACTCGTCTTATTGTATCTCACACAATTTCACTAGGTCATGTTCATTGCGAGGGTGGAGTTGAAACTCTTCTTGGTGCTTTACATCATACTGAAAAAAACACTCTATTTTTAAATAAGTTAAAAACATTACTAGATAATAAAACACAAACTACTACTATAATATGTGAAAATATTAAACTAGAATTATGGAATAAACTAATCATAAACAACGGAGTTAATGCAATATGTGCTTTAGTGGAAGAGGAAACAGCTCCTCTTTTGCAAAATGAAAAAACATCTAAAATCATATATGGTCTTATGTGTGAAGCAGCACTTGCCTCAAATGCAGTTGGTATTAATCTAAGCCAAAAAGATGCTAAAAAAATGTTTGAACTATATAAAAAGTTTCAATCAGTTAAACCCTCTATGTGGGTTGATAAGGAGAACAATAGGGAGTTAGAGTTAGAACAAATTTGTGGTGTTGTTATCAAAAACTGTGAAAAACAAGGTTTTGATGCACCTTATACAAGAACTATATCCACTCTACTTGATTTTACATATAAAAATAAAAAAACAATTTGATTTATCAAGTAAGTTTTCCAATAAGTAAAAGTATAAACTTTTACTTATTTTCTTTTAAGATTAACTATTTTAAATCAAATCTATCAGCATTCATTACTTTATTCCAAGCTTTTACAAAATCATTTACAAATTTTTCTTTTGCATCTTCTTGGGCATAAACCTCAGCAATAGCTCTTAATTGTGAGTTAGAACCAAATACTAAATCAACTCTACTTGCTGTATATTTTACTTGGCTAGATTGTCTAGTTTTACCCTCAAACTCTCTATTCTCTTCATCTACACTTTCCCAAGTGTTATTCATATCTAAAAGATTTACAAAGAAATCATTTGTTAAAGCACCTTTTCTATTTGTAAAAATACCTTTTGAAGAGTTATCTGCATTTGCTCCTAAAGCTCTCATTCCTCCAACTAAAACTGTCATTTCAGGTGCTGTTAATGTTAGAAGTTGTGCTTTATCTACTAATAACTCTTCGGCACTTACAGAGTATTTTGCTTTTTCATAATTTCTAAAACCATCAGCAATTGGCTCTAAGTGTTCAAATGATGGGGCAAAAGTTTGCTCTTGTGTTGCATCTGTTCTTCCTATAGCAAAAGGAACAGTTATTTGCACTCCTGCATCTAAAGCAGCTTTTTCAATAGCAGCAGCACCACCTAAAACAATTAAGTCAGCAAGAGATACTTTTTTTGCACCTCGTCTATCAAACTCCTCTTTTAGCTCTTCAAGTTTTGCTATAACTTTATCACACCCTTTATTTACTTCCCAATCTTTTTGAGGAGCAAGTCTAATTCTAGCACCATTTGCTCCACCTCTTTTATCTGAGTCTCTATATGTTGAAGCACTAGCCCAAGCTGTTTTTACTAATTCAGATACACTTAATCCCGTAAGTAAAATTTTCTCTTTTAAATCTTTAACATCAAAATCTTCAATCATTTCATAATCACCAAATGGAACTACATCTTGCCAGATTAAATCCTCTTTTGGTGCTTCAGGTCCAAGATATTTTGATTTTGGTCCTAAATCCCTATGGGTTAATTTAAACCAAGCTCTTGCAAATGCATCAGCAAACTCTTCTGGATTTTCATGAAATCTTTTTGAAATAGGTCCATAAATTGGATCCATTCTTAAAGCCATATCAGCTGTTGTCATTATAGTTTTTACTTTTTTAGATGGATTATGTGCTGATGGCGCTAAATGCTCCTCTTTTGGATTTATTGGAACCCATTGCCAAGCTCCAGCTGGACTCTTCTCAAGATTCCATTCATATCCAAATAAAACATCAAAATATCCATTATCCCATTTTGTTGGATTTGCTGTCCAAGCTCCCTCTATACCACTTGTAATAGTATCATCACCTTTTCCACTTAAAAATTTACTCAACCATCCTAATCCTTGAGCAATCAAACTTTCAGCTTCTGGTTCTGGACCAACATTAGAGGCATCACCTGCACCATGACATTTACCAAAAGTATGTCCACCTGCTACAAGTGCTACTGTCTCTTTATCACCCATAGCCATTCTTGCAAATGTTTCTCTTATATCTTTTCCTGACTCGATTACATTTGGCTCACCATTTGGACCTTCAGGGTTTACATAAATAAGTCCCATTTGAACAGCTGCTAAAGGATTTTCTAACTCTTCACTTTTATGTTTATCTTTATTGTATCTATCATCACCAAGCCATTTATCTTCGCTTCCCCAATAAATATCCTCTTCAGGTTCCCAAACATCAACTCTTCCACCTGCAAATCCAAAGGTCTTAAATCCCATTGATTCCAAAGCAACATTACCTGCTAAAATCATTAAATCAGCCCATGAAATTTTATTTCCATATTTTTGTTTTATAGGCCAAAGTAATCTTCTAGCCTTATCAAGGTTTGCATTATCAGGCCAAGAGTTAAGTGGAGCTAATCTTTGATTTCCTGTACTAGCACCACCTCTACCATCACCTGTTCTATAAGTCCCTGCGCTATGCCAAGCCATTCTTATAAACAAAGGTCCATAGTGACCATAATCAGCAGGCCACCACTCTTTTGAATCTGTCATAAGAGCTGTTAAATCATCTTTTAAAGCTTGATAATCAAGCTTTTTAAACTCATCTTCATAATTAAACTCATCACCAAGTGGATTAACTCTATTTGAGTGTTGTGAAAGAATTTTAAGATTTAATTGATTTGGCCACCAGTCTTTGTTGTAAGTACCTTTATTTGAAGCACTAGGATTTGCAACTTCCTCACTACTACCAAGACCTGTAATTGGACACTTTGCCATGATTTCTCCTTTGATTTATATAATTAGTTTATATAAGAAATATTACTCTCATAAATCTTAACAACAACTTTAAAGGAAAATAATTATCTTCTAATAAAATTTGTTTAAATTTAAACTTTTATTAGAATCTTTTTTGAAAACTTTATTATTTACTTATAAAAAAGTAAGGATTAAATATGATAATTTATTTCTTGCATTTTTTTGCTAAAATATTATTTTTATATTTTTACAAATGGGAAAAACTTATTTTAAAACATGCACCATGGTAAGCTTTATCATTGAATTCAAACTCTTCATTTGATACACTAAGTTGACCATTAAAGTGTTTAGTAATTATCTCTGTACACATAAATAGACCTATTCCTGTACCTTGAGATTTGTATTTTGTCGTAAAATATGGCTCAAATATTTTGGATAAAATCTCTTTAGGCACTCCAGTTCCATTATCTTGAATTTTAATTATTACATTATCTTTATCTAAATAGACTGATATTTTTATTATTCTATTTTTTATTTTATTTATAATAAAATTATCATATGCATTATTTAAAATGTTAAGTATTACTTGTGAAAATTCACCCTCAAGATTTTTTATAATTATTGGAGCTTTAGGAAAACTATATAACACTTCAATATATTCGTTTTTAAAGTTACTCTCTATTATATTCTCTACTTTTAATATCGTATCTACTACGTTAAACTCTATTTTTTCATTGTTTGGTTTAAAAAAATTTCTAAAATCTTCTATTGTCAAAGATAAAAAGTTTGCCTTATTTATAATACTTTGCATTCTCTGCTCAATTTCATCTTTTTTTAAAATATCTAACTCATTATTTATTTTTACAGAAGATGCTGAAGAGGTAATAGCACTAAGAGGTTGTCTCCATTGGTGAGCGATATTTCCTATCATCTCTCCCATTGCTGCTAATTTTGATTGTTGAAAAAGTTGAGTCTCTCTTTCTCTTGATATTTTAATCTCTTTTTTAATTTTTGCTTCTAAGTTTTTGTTTATATTTCGAAGCTCTTTTGTTTTTTGTTCAACTTTTTCTTGAAGTTCAAACTCTATTTTTTGCTCTTTTAAGTTATTTTTACTAAGAATATACATAATTGCAAAAGAAATACTTATAAATAAAATCGAAAAAATATTATAAAAAAAGTTTATTCGTCCCATAAGAGTATCAAATTTCATCTTTTTATCTGTAATATCGTAGTATATCTCAGATGAGCCAGTAAAAACTCCATCTTTAGTTATTGGAATATATATCTCAGCTACATCTTTTCTTACTTTTACACCATCAGAAGAGTCTTCTCCTTTTTTTACAACTTTGTAATGTATCTCACCCTTAGCAACTTTCTCAAAATAGTAACTATTATTGTTGATTGTTCCTATTTCTGAAGTTTTTGTTGAAAAGATAATTTGACCTTTTTCATCAAATAATCTTATTTTATAAAGATTAAAATCATCTTTTAACTTGTCAAGTGCGGTATAAAATACAGTTGATTGTACATCATTATTTTGATGTCTTGCAATATGCATTCCTACTTTTTTTGCATCATCCAAAGTGTTATTAATAAGTTGATTATAAAAAGATGGAACAATAAATTTATATGCAGCAAAAGGAAGTAAAAAAGCAACAAACACACTCCCTAGAAATATAAATAAATATAATTTATTTTTAAAAATATTTATAAGGATATCAAATTTTTCTACTTCTACTTTCATGCTTCTATTTTAGCAGTTAAAGATATCATAGTCAATTGAAATTTTTATATATTTCTCTCTCATTTTTTCAACTCTTTAATAACTTGATAAGCTTGATTTATCTCTTGAGTTTTTGCAGTTGCTTCTTCCATATATTTTTCATCTTTATCTTGAGAGCTTAAAATATCAGGATGATACTCTCTTATTAGTTTTCTATAGGCTTTTTTGATTGTATTAATATCATCACTCTCTTTTACACCTAAGATTTCATAAGCTTTTTGTGCTGTCATAGATTGTTGATTATTTTTCATTTTTTGCGCTAAGCTATTTACAATAGAGTCATAAACTTCAGATGAGATACCTAACTCATTTGCAATCTCTTTTAAAATCTTCTCTTCATCAGAACTAATTCCCTTATCAATAAATGCTAACTGAATTAAAAAACTAATAAACTGTCTACGTTTAAGTATACTTTTTCCAAGTAAACTATTAAGAGATTTTGCTATCTCTTTTGTATCATCAAGAGTCTGTTTTTCATCATTGAAAATCTCTTTCATGATATCTCTTGCTTTCTCTTTCTCATCAAAAACTTTAGAGATATCATCAAACATCATACCAATAAGTTGAGCCTCTAACTCATCAACTCTTCCATCAGCTTTTGCAACTTTAGCAACTAAAGCAATAAAATGACCCAAATAGCTAGCCCTAAAAAGCTCTTTTGAATTTGAAAGTTTATTTAGCTTTTTTCTTGCATAATATTTATAGAGTTTAAAGGCTACATATAAACCAACAATAACAGAAAAAGTTAGAAAAGTATTTACAATAAAAGTGTAATACAATATCACAAGAAGTATTGCTATAAATATCCATTTTTTTAATTTCATTTTTTAATCCATTTTTACTTAATTATTAGTTGAAAATTATATCTTTTTAAACTTAATGAACTAAATATAGATTGTACCAATTAACAAATAGTACACACTTTTTTAATATACTAAAAATAAAACAAGGTTAAGAATGGATTCTTTTGATTTCTTTAGTACACTCATGCCCTCAAGCCAAAAACTACTTCAAAACTCCTCGCAATTTAGAATAATTCCCCAAGGTACACAACTTTATGCCCAAGGTGATATTTGTGCAGGTATACTTTTTTTGACAAAAGGAAAAGTTAGAGTAGTAAGACAAAATGAAAATGGACAAAGTGTATTACTTTACTATTTTTCAAAAGGTGAACAGTGTAATGTAAACTTTACAAGCTCCTATAACTCAGCACCAGCTGTTGGTACTGCAATTGCAGAAACTAATATAGAAGGCTTTGATGTTCCAGTTGAACTTATCTCAAAACTATTTATAGAAGATAAAGAGTTTCAAAGATATGTGTTTGAACAATATGTAAATAGACTTGAATCAATGGCTTCTTTGAATGATTTTTTTCATTTGATTTTCCTTATTAATTTTAAATTGAAGTGAATTATAGAAAATAAATAAAAATTTGTATGTGATGAATGTTACGTTAGCACTTATTTTATTGAAAAATTTTAAAAATTAAAGATTTACTTAAAAAAAGGATTAGATTAAAGTAAATCTAACCACTCTTCAAAACTAGCATCACTTGGCATTCTCCAATCAGCTCTTGGACTAAGACTTATGGTTCCAACTTTAACACCATCTGGCATGGCATTTCTTTTGAACTGTTGTGTGAAAAATCTTTTTATAAAAATATTTAGCCATTTTTTTATCTCATCTTTTGAATAGTTTTCAAAAGCAATATTTGCTAAAAATAGTATTTTAGATGGCTTTGCTCCATATCTTATAAAGTGATATAAAAAGAAATCATGTAACTCATATGGTCCAATTATACTCTCTGTTTCTTGGGAGATTTTATCACTATCATGGGGTAAAAGTTCAGGTGAGATAGGAGTGTTTAAAATATCTATTAAAACATCTTTTATCTCTTTTTTATATGTAAAATACTCCACAAGATAAGAAATAAGAGTTTTAGGAATTCCACTATTTAAAGAGTACATACTCATATGGTCACCATTATAAGTACACCAACCAAGTGCTATCTCACTTAAATCCCCTGTTCCTATAACAATTGCGCCCTCTTTATTTGCTAAATTCATCAAAATTGAAGTTCTAGCTCTTGCTTGAACATTTTCATATGTTACATCGTGAATATCTTTGTCATGACCTATTGCTTCAAACTCTTTTAATGAAACTTCACTAATAGCTATCTCTTTTAAAGTAACACCTAAAGTTTCACATAAATTTATAGCATTTGATTTTGTTCTATTTGTAGTTCCAAAACCTGGCATAGTAATAGCAATAATTCCCTTTACATCAAGTTTTAAAATTTCAAAAGCTTTATAAGTAGCAAGTAGTGCTAAAGTAGAATCCAAACCACCCGATATTCCAATAACTACTTTTTTACAGTTTATATGTGTTAATCTCTTTATAAGTCCATGGGCTTGAATACTTGTAATCTCTTCACAAACTTCTTGTTTAACTTTTTCATCACTTGGAATAAATGGATGTTTATCTATATACCTATTTAGTTTTGAAATTTTATTGCTAGCTTCTATTTTTATAACTCTAACATCTGTTGGAATACTATCTCCAAAATATGATTCTTGATTTCTTAGCCAAATTAGTTTTTCAAGGTCAATATCTGCTCTAATAGTTTGATTTTCTAAAGAAAACCTCTGGCTTTTTGCTAATACAGAACCATATTCACAAATCATAGCATCTCCACCAAAAATAGTATCAGAACTAGATTCCCCTACTCCACTAGAACTATAAATATAAGAACAAACTAATCTTGCACTTTGAGTTTTTACTAACTCTTGTCTATAGGAAGATTTTCCAACTAATTCATTTGAAGCAGATAGATTGAAAATCATATTTGCACCATTTATTGCCATTTGGTTAGAGGGAGGTAGTATTGACCATAAATCTTCACAAACTTCAATTCCAAAAGTTATATCATTTTCATCAGAAAATAGAAGATCAACTCCAAAAGGAATCTCTTGATTAAATAGCTTTAATGTTTTTCCTTTAATTCTAAGACCCGATTGAAAATATCTTTTTTCATAAAATTCATTTTTATTTGGAAGATAACTTTTTGGAACAATTCCTAATATCTTAGCATTTTGAATTACAGCAGCACAGTTATAAAGTCTATGCTCAAAGGAAACCACAAGACCAACTATAGCAATAGTTGATATTTCTTTACTTTTGTCTAATAGTTTTTTTAAAGCTTTGTTTTGAGACTCTATTAGGTTTTGATTTAAAAACAGATCACCTGCTGTATAGCCTGTAATACAAAGCTCAGGGAAAAGAATAATTGAACTCTCATTTTTACTCTCTTCTTGAAAAATGTTTATAATCTCTTCTATATTGAAACTAGGATTAGCAATCTGCACCTTTGGAACACTTGTAGCAATTCTATAAAAACCATACATAATTTTGGTTTTCCTTTTTATTTCTTAATTTATAAAAGAGATTATAGCCTTTGTTATTTTAATTAATCCAATTTGCTAAGACTTAGTAAATTTACAATTAACAATCTCTTTATATAAAAAAGCTAAAATCACAAAATGAAAGATAAAATAAAAAAATATATAAAAGAGATAATTAAGTACTTAATTATCATGATAATTGCTTTGAATGTTATTAGTTATTATAAATCCCAAGATTTAAATAAAGAAAATTTTCCATATGAAGCTTTTGAATTAATTGATAATTCTACTTATAATTTATCAAAAGAGAAACCTTTATTAATCTATTTTTGGGCTACATGGTGTCCTATTTGTAAGTTTCAATCACCAAATATTGAGAGTTTGTCAGAAGATTATCAAGTTATTACCATAGCTTCTCAATCAGGTTCTAAAGATGAAATTAAAGAGTATTTAGAAAAAAATAGACTTACTTTTAAAGTAGTTGATGATAGTTTCGGTAATTTTGCACATAAATTTAATATCCAAGCCTACCCTACAACACTAATTTATGATAAAAATAAAAATTTAAAATTTAGTGATGTGGGATACACTTCAAGTTTTAGTTTAAAACTAAAAATTTGGTGGGCTAGTATATTTTATAATTGACTTTTAATTGCATCAATAATATCTTGAGGTTCACATCTTTTTGTATAATCTTCATCAATAAAAGAGAAAATAATCTCTTTGTTTTTATTTAATAAATATGTTGCTGGCATTGGTATTTCATAGCTATCCTCTTTGTTATTTGAGGGAATATCAATTCCAAAACTTTTATAAATAGGTCTTAACTCATGAGCTAGTGAAAATACCAAACCATACTCTTTTGCAATTTTATTTCCACTATCACTTAAAACTTCAAACTCTAATTCATTTTTTTCTTTTGTTGTCATACTAGCATCAGGTGATTGGGGAGAGATAGCTACTATTTTTGCACTTAATTTTTTAAATTCATCATTTCTTAACTGTAAAGCTCTTAACTCCATATTACAATATGCGCACCAAGTACCTCTATAAAAACTAACAATTACAAACTCATTTTCACTTATAACATCATCTAAAGAAACACTATTTCCAACAGCATTTAAAAGAGTAAAATCTTTTGCAATATCTCCCACTTTTAGTGCATTTTTACTTATACTTTCATCTTCTAGTTTTTTTGTAGCAGCTAACATAATCTCTTGAACCTCTTGTGGAGCTCTTTTTCTAAAACTCTCTTGATACTCTTTTATTGAATCTATTAATCTTGACATTTTATTTCCTTTTTTATTTATTGTAGAATATTTATTCTATATTATTATTTTTTTATTATTTAAATAAAAGAGAAGAGTTTTCTCTTTTATTTACCAATCATATTAGTAAAATCAAATAAAGATTTTACTTGTAATGTAGCTTTGATTTCCCATGGATCAAAGAGTGCTTCTGGAGTTCTTTGTACCCAAGCTGCTTTCATACCAGCTGAAATAGAACCTGTAACATCAAATGAATTTGATGAAATTAACCAAGCCTCTTCACCTTTAACTTCAGCTGTTCTTAAAAAGTGTGCATATGCCCCTGGAGATGGCTTGAAAGTTCTAATATCATCAACACTTACTATTCCTAAAAAAAGCTCTTTTATACCTGCATTTTCCAAAAGCATTTCAACAGCAATAGCTTGTCCATTTGAAAATGCAAACAATCTATAACCTTTCTGTTTTAAAGTTATTAAAGAACTCTTTACTTCATCAAATGCAGGTAAAACATTATATAATGCCAATAATGAATTCTTTTGATTTTCACTTAAAGGCTCATTATAATAAGCACATGTATAGTCCAAAGCCTGAGAAGTACAAACAGCAAAACTTACATAATTTATCATAGCAGCACGTCTAAAAGAGTACTCAAGTTGCTTATCTCTCCATGTTTGAGAAAAACTCTTAGCCTTTTTACCAACCATAGTTTCTAATAAATGTACAACACCATTTGTATCTATTAATGTTCCATATACATCAAATGCAAGTGTTATGTTTTTTGACATTTTATTTCCTTTTATTTTATAGAATATTTATTCTATAACTAATTAAAAAAATTAGATAGTTTTAAACTATCTAATCATATTTAAAATATTATTGATAATAATTTCACCATCTTCTTTAGAGTGATTATATTTACCAAAAATATTAAATCCATGAATAATAGTAATAATAGTTAAAGCCAAAGCTTTGACATCACCACTAAACTCTCCATTTGATTTTGCTATTTCTAAATTTTTTTCTATTTGTAAACGTAAACTCTCAAAATAACTTTTAGGGATTTCAAAGGCATCATTGTTCATCAAATCACCCTTTCCCATACAGTTATTAAACAAACATCCCTTAAACTTGTCGTTAAAAGTAAAATTTTTCAAAAAAAGCTCTATCCCTTTTTTACCAGGATTATCTTTTAAAAGAGCAATAATTTTTGATGACCTTTTTAAATAGTAGTTTTCAAGACAATCTTTGAAAATACCCTCTTTATCTTTAAATAAAGAGTACATTGTTCTACGATTTAATCCTGTATGCTCAACTATTTGAGCCATAGATACATTTTCATATCCTTTTTGCCAAAAAAGTTCCATTGCACTATCAAGTACTTTATTTAAATCATATTCTACAGGTCTTGCCATTTTTAACTCCAGTTTTGACATTATAGAACAAATATTCTACAATGTCAAGTCTTTTATAAAAAATATCCAAAATCATCATTATGCACAATAAAAGTTAAATATGTTAAAATTCACTTTTTAAATTATATAAATTTCAAGGTTTTTTTGTGTCAATATTTGCTTTACAATCATTAGCTGGTGGATTTCTAGATGAAGATTTAGAACATTTTAATAAATATTTTGATGATTGGTGTATACAGTTTGATAGTTATGAAGATGCTATGGATATAATGCAAACCCTTGAAAAACAGGAGAGTATAGATATTGTTGAAATAACACCATTAAGTTATCCAAAATATTTTTTTACATCCTTACAAGGTACTATTTATGCAACACGACAAATTGAAGATAAAATAATTTGTGTTGTAGAACCATATATGGGTTCTAGTTTTAAAATTGCAATTTGTGATCTTAATACAAAAAAAGTAAAACTAACAAAAACAAGCTATAAAAATATACCAAATATTGAAGCTGCTTTTGCTAATTTTGGTGAGTAGATATAAAGAGTATTTAAAAGCCACTTTCTTAATTTGAAGAAAATTGCTAAGTTTGATATTAGCTCCATTTTTAAATCTATGAATATCATCTTTACTTATCCCACCTTTCTTAGCAACTTCATTATCTGATAATCTCTTTTATAATATCTTCATCAGTTAATAGATTAACAGCATTTTTTATTTTGAATTATGTTTAAATAAATGAAGTCTTTAAAATTAACTTAGATATTAAATTGTGCTATAATTACATAATTAGAAGAAAGAGAGGTTTTTCAATGACTAAAGTTATGGATAGGATTCTTAATGATGTACAAGAACTTTCTCAAAGTGAAAAGAATGATTTAGTTAATTTTTTAATTGCTTCGATGGATAAATCGCATGATAAAAATTCTGAACAAGAGTGGGCTGATTTAGCAAAATCGAGATTTGATGATATTAAATCAGGAAAAATCGAGACTCAAAATTGGGAACAAATAAAACAAAGAATTCTATCTTAATATGAAAAAACCTATTTCATTCCATCCTGATGTTGCAGAAGACATAAAAGGCTCTTACAATTGGTATGAGAATCAACTTCAAGGCTTAGGAAAACGATTTTTAGATGAACTTGAAGATGCTTATATGCAATTCGATATTTTCCTCAATCATGGGCAAACTTTCAGTATGGCTTTAAAAGGTATATCTTAAACAAATTTCCTTTTTCAATTATCTATAAATAATTTCACAAGCAAATATTTGTAATAGTAGTTATGCATAATAGCAGAAAACCTTATTATTGGGAAGATAGACTTAAATAGTTAAACAAAAATCAGAACTTCAATATAAATATATTTAAATAAAAAATAACACCAGCAATTAAAAACATACTCTAAAAAATACTACCTACCAATTAGTCAGTTTGTTAGATTATTGATTTTAAAGAATTTAGATAGTTTAGTTTAAACTAGGCTATCTAATATTAAGTATAAAATTAATTTTTAACACTCCCCTCTTTTATTAATAATTCTTTTTCTTCTAATAATTGTAATCTTATTTCATTAAAGTAATCATCCCAATTGTTTATGCTTGAAATTGTTTTGTACGTATCACTGTTCAATAATTTATTGATTTCAAGTTTTACTAATTGAATTTTTTCTTTTAAATCAATTATTTTACTTCTCAATAATTCACTATCATTCAATTTATTACTGTCAAAATCAAATATAATATTTCTTTTTAATTTATCTAATATATCTTTAACTTTTTTAATATCATTAGAAGAATAAGCATTATTTAACTCTTTAAAAATTCTTTCTGCTTCTCTTTTTCTATTTGTTTCTACAATATCAGGATGACATAGTTTCGCAGTCTCTTTATAAAGTTTTTTTAATTTATTTTTATCATCTTCTGATATATCATAAA
>CBFIGT010000037.1:0-2451 GCA_965662175.1 Arcobacter sp.
AAGAGGTCTTCCTTTTTTATCAATAGAGAAATATCCTTTATGAATATCACTTACATCAAATTTATCAATATAATCAAAATATTTTTCATCAAAAAGAGTTCGCTCTGATTCAACTAGTTTTTTATATTCTTCTTCAAAAATAAGCTCATATTCACCTTTTAAGATATTTTTATTTTCATCATAAACTCTATATTTTGCTACCTCATCAATAAAAAATAGACTCAATACTTTTATATCTTTTTTAAACAACTCTTTCTCTTTTTGTATATGAGTTCTTATTGTTTCTCGTATTTGTATTCTTCTTAAATGCTTCTCTTCAAGCTGTCCATTTACTTCACCTGCATATAGTTTAATACCATTTAGAAAAGTAATACTATTGTCATAGGCATTTATGCTTTTTACAATAAAGCCCTCTTTGTACTGTGGTAATTTATTTGAAAGAGTAAAAAGATTAGCTCCCTCATCTACTTCAATATATTTTTTACTAATACTTTGTGTTAATTTCATATCTATTTCAAGTTTTGCTTTTGGATTTGCATTTGTACTTATTTTTATAGTATCAAAAAATATATAACCTCCTGTCGCACTATCTCCTTTTACATCTATTGCTTTTACTGATATTTGTTTTACAAGTTTTTGATTATAAGCATCTATTGCATCAAGTCTATAAATTTTATGAAAATCATTTTTATGGGTTGCACTGTATCGCAAGCTAAATAGTGCTTTAAACTCTTCTAGTTTTTTTTCAGCTGTTTTTCCTAATCTTTGTGGTTCATCAATTATCAAAATAGGTTTTGCACTACTTATTACATCAATTGGACGGCGTGATTGCATAGAGTCTTGTTTTTCATAGATTTTTCTTTTACTTTCTATTTTAGAGTTAACATCAGAGATTGCAAAAGCTTGGTAGTTCATAATTATAACTTCAATTTGACTACTTGAGGCAAATGAGCTTATATTTACAAGGTTTGAGCTATTTTTTGTATCATAGATAAAGTATCTGATTTTCTTTTTATATAAAGCTTGAAAATGTTCTTGCGTAATATCAAGGGATTTATGAACACCTTCCCGTATAGCAATACTTGGAACTACTATTATAAACTTATTCCATCCATAGTGTTTATTTAATTCATACATGGTTTTAGTATAAACATAAGTTTTACCTGTACCTGTTTCCATCTCAATAGTGAAGTTTAATCCAGCTTTTAAATCACGGCTTATTTTTAAGAGTTCATCTTGTTTTTGTACTTCTTGGATATTTTTTAGAAGCTCTAAATTTGGATTTAACTCTTTATTTGAAAAGCGTTTTATCTCTTGGGTTTTTTTGCCAAAAACTCCCTCATCTATAACTTTTCTCTCCGTAATATCAACTCTAGTACCTTTTTCTTGACCTTTAAATAACTTAACAACCGCTTGTGTTGCTTTGGCTTGATACTCTTGTTTTTTGAATTGTAATCTCATAAATCTTCCTATTGACTTTATATTTTCTATTAGTTATAATTGATTTATAATTACCTTCGGGTCACACTTCGTATCTTACGGAGTGTCTAAATCAATCTATAAATTTTTTAATCTCATCTTTTAGTTTTTTAAATTCTTCTATTTTTATTACACCTATTTTATTTAGTAATCTTTTTGAACTAAACATTTTAATTTGTGGCAAAATAGCAATATTTTTACTAATTTTATTTTTCATTTTAAATTCAAATTTAAAAAACCAATTTCCCTCTTTTATTTGAGAAGAAAGAGGTACACCTATAAACATATGATTTGTAATTTTTTTTAAGATAATTATTGGTCTCACAAAATTTTCGCCTTTTCCATTTTGTTCATAACCTATATTTTGTCCCATACTTAAAAAAAATATATCTCGTTCTTTAAATAAACGAATTTTATTATCATTTTGTACATTTTTTTTAACTTGATTCCATTTATCAAAATTTTCTTCCATAATTTCCACCTATGATATTTTTAATATAATAACTAATAATTATATTTTTATTTAAAAATATCTCATTATGCAATATTTATATCACTGATACTGTTGTGATAGTTGATAGTTTTTGAATAATATTTATTTTTATACTATCATTACTAAAGCATCCATCTTTTAAAACTACTTGATATGGTTTTTGTTTTATTATCTCTTCAATCACTGCTTCACTTATATTATTTTCAAAACAAGCTATTAGTTCACTGTTTTCTATACTGTATATTGTGATATTATCTATTTTTTGTGGTGTTATTTTAAGGCTTAGTTCGATTCCTAAATCTATCATAATGGCAAAGAGTAAATCTAAGTCTGTTCTATCTTCTTTGATATTTGATTCAAGATTTAGTAAATTTCCTTGACCTAACTGATTTGGATGATAATATACATCTTTGAAGTTTGTAGTATCTGTTTTTACTATGTCTAAATTTAATGTTGAATTTTGAGTGTTTAATGTTGAA
>CBFIGT010000037.1:2461-19068 GCA_965662175.1 Arcobacter sp.
TAATTCTTTCTTTTCCTATTTCGGCTATTGTTTTATACCCTGCTTTGTAAGCTTCACTTTTTTCATCTGTAAGTTCTGGAAGTTGTACCATGATAAATTTTCTATTTCCTCCATCTTGGGCATTTAAATCCATAACTGCGTGGGCTGTTGTTGCTGAGCCTGAGAAGAAGTCTAGGATTATTGAATTGTTATTATTATCAATTATTCTATTCATAAACCAACTTATGTATTCAATAGGTTTTGAATAATCAAAGATTTTTTTTTCAAATAATTTTGCTAATTTTTTAGTAGATTTTGTTGTACTATATTCATTTATTACTCCTAATGGGGTTTTTCTTCTCTCAATAGGATTACCTTCATTATCTGCTTTTAAATATATCTTATTATAAACTGATAATTCTCCTTTACTATCTGGCTTTATTACTATGTATCCATTTTCTTTTCCCCATATAACTTTCTCTTTTCCCCACATCCATCTTCTAACTTTTTCACCGTTTTTATTTGGATAAACAACATTACCATAATCATCTTCAATTGGAAAATCAAGACTTTCTATATATCCTAAACCATTATCTGCAAGTTTTCTTAATAAATATTTTCCTCTAATATCAATATATTCATCACTTTCCGTATATCTACTTTCATTATCTATCTCCTCACCAATAATATTTAATAAATTTATATTTTTAGAATAAACTAAACAATATTCATGTTTTATTCTAAATAATTTAGAGTCTGAACCACCACCACCTTCTTTATTTTCCCAAACTAAATCTGCAACAAAATTCCCCTCCCCAAAAACCTCATCACAAATCTTCCTTAAATTATGCACTTCATTATCATCAATAGATATAAAAATAACTCCATCATCTTTTAGTAAATCTCTTGCTACTAATAGTCTTTCATACATCATACTTAGCCAATCACTATGAAATCTTCCATTTGAGTCTGTATTTTTAAAGAGTTTATTTCCCTCTTCATCTCTTAAGTTTATATCATCTTCAAAATCAACTTTGCTTTTTGTGAAGTTATCACGATAAACGAAATCTTTTCCTGTGTTGTATGGTGGGTCTATATATATCATTTTGATTTTGTTTAGGTAGCTTTCACTTAAAATCTTTAGCACTTCAAAGTTATCGCCCTCGATATATAGATTTTGAGTATTATCAAAATCTACACTCTCTTCTTTACAAGGTCGGAGGGTTTTATTTATAGATGTGTTTGCTTTTAGCAATGATGCTTTTTTACCAGGCCAATCAAGTCTATATCTCTCTTCATCACCCTCAACTATATCTTCACTTAGCATTTGTTTTAAAAGGTCAAAATCTATGGCTTTTTTACCATCTATTTCTGTGCTTACATTTGGAAATAGTTTTAAAATATTTTCAATATTTTCATTTGTTTTATTTGGTGTTTGCATTTTTAGCTTATTTTGCTTATCTAAATTTAATTCATTCATCTATTTGTATTTCCTTTAGTATAGTTTGGAGTTGATTTTCTTTTGGTTTGAGTAATGTTGAGTGTTCTAGTTTTTTCTTAAACTGCTTCTCTTTTGATATTTTGTTTTCTAAAGCTTGTATCTCTTTTTGAAGTGTTTCTATTGTATTTTCAATCTCATAAGATTTAATAAAATCATTTTTGATATTTCTTGCAGCTGTTTTAAAAAATGTTTGGATTATATTTTCATACACTTTTTTCAAATTTGTTTGTGAAAAATCAAACTCTTTTTCTTCATCCCATTGTGAAAAAAAGTATTGATTTTTTTCTTTATAAAATATTGCAAAACAAAAGCTATCTTCATAAATAAACTTATAAAGTATTGGAGTGTTTACTAATTCATCTATATTTTTTATAGCTATTTTTGGTAGTGCTTTTTCTTTTAATACTATTTCAAAGATCAATATCTCAACTATTTTTTCTGTTTTTTCTATATTTATAGTTGCTGGGGAGAGTTTATATTTTAATGTTATTTTTTCAATATTTTCAAATATTCTTTTCCCATTTATAATTTTTGTTTCAAAAGATTTTTTAGGTAAAAACCTATTTGCAAAACATGAAGATGGAAGATTAAACATCTATTTTACCACCACAAAAGCAATAAGCTCAAAATCTTCAAGTCCATTTAGTTCATTTTCTAAAAAAGTTGTAGCTCCACCACTAAATAGTGATTCAATATCACTTTGCTCTTTTGTATCTATTATTGAAGATATTGCGTTATTTAGTAAAGATGAGTAAGTACTCATATCTTTTCCATCATTTGTTTCATCATTAAAGAGTGTATAAACTTCTCTTAGTGGCTCATCATTTGTTTTACATAATACTCTTAAAGTATCTAAGATATTTTTTACATTTAGATGATTTAATTTCACCTCGCCATCTTGTGAAATATATACTAAATAAAAAGGATGAAGTTGATTTATATTGTCTATATTTACATCACTATTGATATTTTTTAGTACAAAGATTACACCCTCTTCTATATTTTTACTTATATCTTTTTTACATACACTATGAACTCCACAACTCACATCTTTTATATCACCTTTTGTTTGCAAAAAGTTGATTAAGTCCATACGAAAATCATTTAATCCCAAATCTGTAATAGAGATAGAACTATCCATATCTTCAATATCCACAACTTCATTTTGTAGTTTTTGAAGCTGTTGTTTTCTAAAATCCATTTGAGAAGATTTATTTGTTAAAACATTATCTTCACCTGTTGCGGTTGTATCAACCATAAACATACGAGTCTCTACTCTATTTTTTAAGTTGATATACTCATCTAGGCTTATTTGTGGCCAAAAGTTTATGAGTTGAATAAACTCATTTTGACTTCCGATTCTATCAACTCTACCAAATCTCTGAATAATTCGTACAGGATTCCAGTGAATATCGTAGTTTATAAGTGTGTCACAATCTTGTAAATTCTGTCCTTCACTTATACAATCAGTTGCTATTAGGATATCTAGCTCTTTTTCATTTGCTTTTAGTTTTTTATTTTTTGATAGCGGTGAAAAATGACAAAGGATATTATTGAATTCATTATGAATATTGAGTGTTGATTTATTTGCACCACTTCCTGTGATTTTTGCTGTTTGAAGATTTAGTGATAAATTAAAATCTTTTAGTTGTTCATATAAATAGTTCGCAGTATCTGCAAAAGCTGTAAAGATTATGATTTTTTTATTTGCTTTATTGTTATTATGGTTTATTGGATGTTCTATTTTTTCTATTATTTTTGATTTTAGGATATTTAGTTTTTTGTCATTTTTAGAATCTACTTTTTTCATATCTTCTAAAATAAATAAAGCTGTTTGCAAATCCTCTTCCAAATCTTGCTTCCAACCTGTTGTATTCATATCACATAGATTTATTTTGACTTTTTTACCTATGCTAAACTCATCATCAAGCCACTCTTCACTCTCCATATCCTCAAGTTCTATAATATTTTCATCATCTATTGAAGATTCAATACCACTTTCAAACTCTTCTATTTTTTGTAAAATATTTTTGATATTTCTTGCAAAATTATCTAAAGTAATTCTAAAACTATCAACAGAACTTTCAAGTCTTTTTAGAAAGTTTACTCTCATCAAGATTTTTAGATTGTTTTCTCTATTTTTTTGTTTTAGTGTTGCGTTGTTATTTACTTTATCATCATAAAGTTTACTATAAAACTCTTCTCTTGATTCTAAAATATAGTTAAAAGGAGTGTAAACACCCATATTAAAAGTAGATAGTTTTTTATATATTTCCTCGATTTTCATAACATTTTCAAGTGCTGTAATATCACATCTTAATGTTTGAGGTTCTAATCTTGTAGGGAATTTTCCAATCTCACCCATATCATAATATTTTTCAATATGTTTTCTACTTCGTGCTATTGTTACACTATCAAGAAGTTTAAAGAAATCAAAGTTAAGATTAAGTTCATCTAAGAGTTTTTTGCTTGTTCTCTCACTTGCACTTAGTTTTGACCAAGTATTAAAAGTAAGTTGTGCTTTTCTTAGAATACTATCAATAGAAGCACTTACATTTAGTTTGTCATTTTTTAAGTGAGTATAGCCCTCAAAAGCCAAAGCTAATTGGTTTTTCAAATCTGTAAAACGATTGTTTACAGGTGTTGCACTTAGCATCAAAAGTTTTGTTTTTACACCTGTTTTTATAGTATTTAGAAGCTTTTGGTATCTTGTAGTTTTCTCTTTTCTTGCATCATTGTTTCTAAAATTGTGAGATTCATCTATTACTATCAAGTCATAATTTGACCAATTGATTCTTGATAAATCAATACCATTAGAGAAGCCTCTTTCTCTTAAAATATCAGTATGATATAGAACATCATAGTTTAGTCTATCAAGTAAGAGTGGGTTATCTTCATAGTTATTTAAAAAGGTTTTCCAGTTGTCCCCTAATTTTTTTGGACAAAGGACTAAAATAGATTTGTTTCTCTCTTGATAATATTTTATCACTCCAAGTGCTGTAAAGGTTTTACCAAGTCCCACTGAATCAGCCAAAATACAACCATTGTATCTTTCAAGTTTATTTATAAGAGCTAAAACTGCATCTTTTTGAAAATCATAAAGCTTATTCCAAACGATACTATCTTTGAAACCTGTTTTTTCATTTGCTAATTCGTCTTCATTTAAATCTTCTAAAAACTCATCAAAAATATGATACAAGATAAGATAATAAATAAATTCAGGTGAATTTTCTTTATAAAGATTATCAATATAAGCTATCACTTCAGGTGTTATATCTTTTAAGATATTTTCATCATTCCAAACACTATTAAAACTTTTTAAGAACTCTTTTGTAGTGTTATTATCTTCTATTTTGTTTATAAGTCTTAGGGCTGAGTCATCTTTTTTGTAGCCAAATCCAGCACTACTAAACTCATCCATTCCAAGATATGTGGATTTATCTTCTTCATTATCAACTATTAGCATAGCTTGAATTGAGTTTTTACCACGATTAGATTTAAATTTCACTTTCTTTTCAACCCAAGCTCTACACTCTTTGGCTATCGTTCGCCCTTTTAGTTCATTTTTTAGATTTATTTCAAAAGAGGTTCCACTTATTGATTTTTCTATATTTGCTTGATTTATTGTGAAATATTTGCTTTTTTTGTTTTCATTATCTGTTTTTATAAAAGTTGGGTCTGTAAATATAAAACGAAGATTTTCAATTTTTCCTAACTCTTTTTTCAAACTCTCAAATCCATAAATTGAAAAAAGTGATGAAGCAACCGCTATTTTAGAACTTTTATTAATAGTACTTTTTAAATCATCACCTACAATGTTTATTTTATTATCGAAAGTTTTTATCACTAGAATACTCTTATTTTGGAAAATTTAGGAATATATATCCTAATGTTTTTAATTATATACATTATTTTCCTAATTTATGGTAAATAGCATACATATCTTTCTGAATTTTTTATATAGATTTCTTTTTGTAAAGTTACTTATGAAATTAACCCAACAAGATAAAGCAAGATTATTAGGTATAGATCCAAGAACATTAAGAAATTGGAGAAAAGAAAAACCCTATTTATATAAGATTATCATGCAAGGATTTGCAATAGAAGAAGCAATTGAAAAAACTCAGAAAAATTTAGATGAGTTAAAAGCAATATCAGAATTAAAGATAAATTCAAATACAAAAAATTAAGAAAATAGTTATTACTAGGTAAATATTGAGAACAATTGAAGACATTGATGAAAATCAAATTGATGATTTTTATAAAACTATCGGCTTAAATGTTAAAAAGAAGAGAATGGAAAAAGGTTTAACTCAACTTCAACTCTCACAAGCATTAGGTCATAAATCAGTAGGATTAGTTTCTCAATCTGAGCTTTATTTAAAAAAGCAACATTTTAATATTAAACATTTATATCAGATTGCATATATTTTGGAGTGTGATATTAGTGATTTTTTAAAAAATAAGATAAGTTAAAACTTCCTAACTAATCCCTAATTTGAAAAGTTTATTCACTCATTTGCTCTTTTAATATTTTTATTAAGATTTCTTCTTTTATATTTGGTATTTCTGTTTTTGAGTATATTTTTAATAAATATAAATTTTCATTTTTATCTATGAAATAATAAATAACTCTAAAACCACCACTTTTACCTACTTTTGATGATGAATTTTCTAATCTTATTTTGTATAGACTATTTGAGAGTTCAATACCTGCTTTTGGATTTTCTTTTAAGCTATCATTTAGTGTTTTTAAATCTATTGCTAATTTTTTATTCTTTTTATATAGTTTTTTTACATCTTTTTTAAAAGATTCTAAACTAATTATTTTCAAGTTCATTTATCAAATCTTCTAAGCTATCTTCTTTTTTATTATTAGAAATAGCTGTTTTTAACTCTTTAATAGAGTCTTCAAATTCATTATAAAAAATATTTTCTTTTTGGGTTTCAACATAAGACCTTATAGCTTCGATTATAACTTCACTTCTATTAACAGAGTATGTTTTTGTAAACTCATCTATCTCATCAAGTAAATATTTTGGAACTCTTAAACCAACTTGTTGTTTTTCCAAAGATGATAAGGTATTCATATCTATCCTTTTGTTTTACTATATTATATAATATAGTAAAACTATTGTCAAACTATAATACTCTTCCCAACCAAATACCCACTAGCCCAGGCAAAGTGTAGATTATAGCCTCCCCTATTTCCAACGATATCTAAAACCTCTCCTGCTAAATATAAGCCTTTGCATTTTTTGCTTTCATAGGTTTTGTTGTCTACCTCATCAACTCTAATACCTCCACCACTGGCTTCTGCGTGTTTGAAGCCTTGGGTGTCTGTGATTTTAAATCTCCAATTTATTAGTGTGTTTATTATGGCTCTTATTTGTTTTGCACTTATATCTTTTGCTTTTGTTTCTTTATCTATATTATTTACTTGTAGGATTATTGGGGCTAGTTTATTTGAGATTATTCCTGTTAGAAGTAGACTTGCACTACTATTTGGTACTGTTTTAAATAGTGTTTCTATTGCTGATAAAAGTTCATTTCTATTTTGATTTGGAAAAAGATTTATGCTAA
The DNA here is from genome assembly GCA_965662175.1 of Arcobacter sp. Classification (GTDB taxonomy): domain Bacteria; phylum Campylobacterota; class Campylobacteria; order Campylobacterales; family Arcobacteraceae; genus Arcobacter. Next base: position 9,525 of record CBFIGT010000037.1, read on the forward strand.
CTTGTACATCTTGATATAAAGACAAAGGATAAACTGCATATTGTGAGATATCAAGTATGGCAAAACCTGATAAGCCATATTTTGTAAAAAGTACATCTCCATATATTTCACACTCTTTTTGTCCATCTATAAAAAGTGACACACTACACTCTTTTTTTACACCTTGTAGTCTTGAGTTTTGTTCAAAATTGGTATGAAGTCCTACAAGTGATGGGTATGTTAGATTAAAGCTATGACCGAGTTTTTGAGCTATATTCATACCATCTTCTGTGGCATTTAGTTGTGGAGCTGCTGCTAATCCTGAGCTTATAACTACTTTATCATAATTTTTAAACTCTTTTGTTTCACTTTTTACTATAAACTTATCAGCTTTTTTCTCTATATCAAGAACTTTTGTCTCCAAAATTAGATTTATTCCTAAGTTCTCTAACTCATTTTCAAGTAGATTTACAACTGATTTTGCTTCATTTGATAAAGGGTATACTTTATTTGTCTCTTTTATATCAAGCAACAATCCAATAGATTTACAAAACTTTTCAAAGGCTTTAAAATCAAACTCTTTTAAAGCATAACTTGCAAAATTTGGGTTTTCACCTATAAAGTTTTCTACTTTTGCACTTGTATTTGAGATATTACATCTTCCATTTCCTGAGGCTAATATCTTTTTCCCTATGGCATTGTTTATATCAAACAAATCAATTTGTAGTTTTTTATTTAATCTTTTAGCTGTAATTGCAGCTATTATCCCAGCAGCTCCTGCGCCTATTATTGCGATTTTCAAAATTACCCTTTTTCTTATCTTGGGTGATTATACTATTTTTATGGTTTATTTTTATTTTGTTGTTTTGGTATAGATATTGCAAACAGTTAAAAATAACGATTATAAAGGCTTATTATGAATCCCCAAAGCGCCAAACGAGCAATCACACATCTATGCAAAAGAAAAGTTCCAATCTTTTTATGGGGACCTCCTGGTATTGGAAAATCTTCAATTGTTGCTCAAATAGCTAAAGAAGAAGAAATAGAGTGTATTGATTTACGTTTATCTCTTCTTGATCCAACAGATTTAAGAGGTATTCCTTTTTTTAATACAAATGATAATAGTGCTGTTTGGGCTCCTGCTTCATTTTTACCTGATGGTTCAAAGGAAAAAGGTATTCTTTTTTTGGATGAGCTTAATACAGCAGCACCCATGGTTCAAGCATCTGCTTATCAACTAATCCTTGATAGAAAAATAGGTGAATATACTTTGCCTGAGGGTTGGAGTATTGTTGCTGCTGGAAATAGAGAGAGTGATAAGGGTGTAGTTTTTCGTATGGCTGCTCCACTTGCAAATAGATTTGTGCATTTGGAGATGGAAGTTGATGCAAATGAGTGGAAAAAGTGGGCAATAAAAGCAAATATTGATACCTCTATTATTGCATTTATCTCCTATAGACCCGATGCACTTTTTGCTTTTAATACTCAAAAAGATGAAAAAGCTTTTGCAACTCCAAGAACTTGGGAGTATGTAAATGAGATTTTAGCTTCAAAACCTGATGAAGATTTACTTTTGACTATGATTAAAGGCTCTATTGGAGAAGAGTTAGCGGCCTCTTTTTTAGGATTTAGAAGTGTTGAAAAAAACTTACCTGATATTGAAGATATTTTAAATGGCAAAAAAGTAGAAGCTCCACAAGATAGCTCCTCTTTACATATTTTATCAACAGCACTTACTATGAGAATTGATGATGAAACAAGAGCAAAAGAGTTAAACAATCTCATAATGTTTACCCTTGATATTCCAGGAGAGTTTGCTGTTATGATTATCCAAGATTTAAGAGATAGAAGTATTGAGCTTGATTATTTGAGTAATTGGCCTTTATGGATGAAAAAATTTAATAAACTTTTACACTAATATTATGAATCAAGATACTCTTCTTCTAACAAAAGCAAAAAGCCAATTAACAGCAAAACATCCATATTTTGGTATTTTAGCTTCAAGATTAAAGCATGAACAAAGTGAAAAGCTTAGATTTTATGCAAGTAATGGAAAAAGATTTATCTATAATCCTAACTTTATAGAAAATTGCTCTATAGATGAACTTATGTTTATTCTTACAAATTGTGTAATGCACCATATCTTAGCCCATAGTCAGCGAAAACTAAATAGAAAAGGTGCCCTATGGCAACTAGCTACTGATTTTGCCATAAATAATTTACTTAAAAAAAATGGCTTAAAAATCCCAAAAGGTGCAAACTTTAATAATGAGTTTAAAAATATGTACGCTGAAGAGATTTATGAGATTTTAAAAGAGCAAAATAATCTCTCTTCAACTAATAGTTTTGAAGATAATGAAGAAGAAAATGTTTTTTCAGCACTTTCTAAAGTAGATGAAAACTTAAAAGATACAGATGAGGCTGAGTGGGAGTATGCAGCTAGTTTAGCAAAAGAGGTTGCCCAAAGAAAAAGTAGTACTCCTTTAGGTCTTGAAAGATTAGCTAAAAAAATGGAGACTAAAAATATTGATTGGAAGTTTGAACTTTATAATGCCATAAATAGACATATGAGAAATAACTATGCTTTTATGCCTCCAAACAAAAAACATATATATAGAGGAATAGCACTTCCAAGTCTTACAAGTGATACTTTGAGTTTGGTGGTTGCTATTGATACATCAGGAAGTATCAATGATGAACTTTTAGGTGCTTTTATAGATGAGTTTAAATCTATTATGCAAAACTTTCCATCTATTATAGTTGAGCTTATAATTGCAGATGCAAAAGTTCAAGCTCATTATACTTTTAGGGGTGCTGATGAGATTGATTTTGAGACAAGAGGTGGTGGGGGAACTGATTATAGGGTTGTGTTTGAGTATATTGATTCAAACTTACCAATGAGTTCTATGCTTTTATATTTTACTGATGGGGATGGAATTTTTCCAAAAACTCCACCCTCATATGAGGTTTTATGGGCACTTTCTCAAAATAAAGAGCGTTTGCCTTTTGGAAGAGGATTACAAATTATTTAAATTTTTAATCAAATCCTATTACATTGTAATCAGTCATAACAATAACTTGGTTATCATCCATAATTATTTGATGTTTGATATTATCTAAACCACATTTACTAAATTTTTCCTCTTTTGCATACTTTTTAGCATCTTTTACAGCATCATTAATATGCTGTGATTTTTTATCTATAATATATTGATAGATTTCAATATTGTTGTTAAGTAAATATAAACGACCTGCACTATTAATAGCTTGAGCTGGATAGTTATTCCATTTTGTCATTTTCTCTTTAATATCCCCATAATAAGCACCATAATATAATGGCTCAGCAAACAGAACTCCCATACTCAAAAAAAGAAATAATAACTTTTTCATATTTTCTCCAAATAAAAATTTCATAACATTTTATAAAAATATTAATTAAATTATATTTATACATTTTAAAAATTATGTTTTTTAATCTCTATATTTTTATATTCAAACTCTAATATTACAAAACTCTCTAAAACAAAAATAACTCTGCACTATTTTTATTAATATTTATATTCACAAATAGATTTTATATACTTTTTACCATCAATTTAATACTATATTAAATTAATCAACTTTAATTTTATAGAGTTTTTTATAAAATTTTTATTGGAATAATAGACCATTTTAAGGGACTTTTAGAAATTATATTAAACCCAAGTAGTTTAATCACTATTAAAACACTTGACATAGATAAAAAAATATATTACAATTTCACCATATAATTTAACATGATATACAAAAAGGAATAAATATGCAAAAAGATACTATTGCAGTTCACGCAGGATATAACAATAAAGAGGGATGGGGAACAATGTCTGTGCCTATTGCTCAAACTACAGCTTATGCTTTTAGAGATGCTGAGCATGCTGCAAATTTATTTGCACTTAAAGAGTTAGGATCAATTTATACAAGACTTACAAATCCTACTACTGATGTATTAGAGCAAAGATTTGCTCAACTTGAGGGTGGTGCTGCTGCTATTTGTGTAGCATCTGGTCAAAGTGCTATTTTTTATGCTATTGCAAATGTAGCAGCAGCAGGTGATAATATTTTAATTTCTGACAAACTATATGGTGGAGCTGTTACACTTTTAACACACACAATTAAAAGATTTGGAATAGAAGCTAGAGTATTTAGTGTTTCTGATGCTTCAAATTTAGAAGAGCAAATTGATGATAAAACAAAAGCTATTTTCTTTGAATCTTTATCAAACCCTCAAATCGCAGTTGCTGATGTTGAAGGTATTGTTGAAATAGCTAAGAAAAAAGGTGTTTTAACTGTATGTGATAACACAGTTGCAAGTGCAGCTTTATTTAACCCAATCAAATGGGGTGTTGATGTTGTTGTTCATTCAACTTCAAAATATACAAATGGTCAAGGTACTGCTATTGGTGGTATTATTGTTGAAAGAGATGGATTAGCTGAGTTCTTTAAAGAAAATGCTTCAAGATATCCAGAGTTTACACAACCTGATGAGTCTTACCATGGTTTAGTTTATGTTGATGTTCCTCTTCCAAACTTTTGTTTAAGAATTAGATTAGCACTTCTTAGAGATATTGGAGCAGCACAATCTCCTCATAACTCTTGGTTATTATTACAAACAATAGAAACACTATCTTTAAGAATGGAAAAGCACTCTAATTCTACATTAGAAGTTGCTAAATTCTTAGAATCAAATCCTAAAGTTAAATCAGTTAACTATCCAGGATTAGAGTCAAATAAAGATTATGGAAAAGCACAAAAATATTTCAAAGATGGGAAAGCTAGTGGTCTTATCTCATTTGAATTAGAATCATATGATGCAGCTAAAGCTGTAATTGATGCTGCAAAACTATTCTCAGTTGTTGTAAATATTGGGGATAGCAAATCATTAATCGTACATCCAGCATCTACAACTCATTCACAAATGAGTGAAGCTGAGTTATTAAAAGCAGGTGTTAATCCTACAACTGTTAGGTTATCTATTGGACTTGAAGACCCTAAAGATTTAATTGAAGATTTAACTCAAGCCTTAAACTAGGAAAGAGATTATGCCTTTAATTTCTTCAAAAGGTGTGTATGGACTTGCTGCCATGCACGAGTTACTTCAAAATGAAGAAGACAAGCCAATGCAAATAAGAGAGATATCAGCAAGAGCTGATATTCCTCAAAACTATTTGGAACAACTTTTAAGCAAACTAAGACATGCAGGATTAGTTAAAAGTATAAGAGGTTCAAAGGGTGGCTATTTATTAGCTCACGATGCAAAAGATATACTTGTAAAAGATATTATTATTGCTTTGGAAGATGATATAAAGATTATCGACACAAAAAGTAATAGTCCTATTTTAAATATATTTTTTGATGAAACAAAAGAGAAAATGACTAAATTATTTAACTTATCGTTAAAAGATTTAAAACAATATCAAGATAAATATAATCAATATTTACACTATAGTATTTAGGAGAAAAATTATGAAATATGCAAACGATGTAACAGAATTAATTGGGAATACACCTTTAGTAAAATTAACAAAAGCAAGCTCAACTGGAGCTACAGTTTTAGGTAAATGTGAGTTTATGAATCCATCACATTCAGTAAAAGATAGAATTGGTTTTAATATGATTAATGAAGCTATCAAGGCTGGGAAAATCGTAGAGGGAACTACTGTTATTGAGCCAACAAGTGGAAATACTGGTATTGCATTAGCTTCTGTTTGTGCAGCAAAAGGTATTAAACTAATTCTTACAATGCCATCAAGTATGAGTATTGAAAGAAGAAAACTTTTAAAAGCACTTGGAGCTCAAATTGTATTAACTGAACCTGAAAAAGGGATGAAAGGTGCTGTTGAAAAAGCAAATGAATTAGCTGATTCAATTGATAACTCTTTTGTACCGCAACAGTTTGCAAATGAAGCAAATCCTGCAATTCATAGAAAAACAACTGCTCAAGAGATTTTAAAAGATACAGATGGGAAAATTGATATTTTAGTTGCAGCTATTGGGACAGGTGGAAGTATCACTGGTATTTCTGAGGTTTTAAAAGAGCACAACCCTGATATTAAAGTTATTGCTGTTGAACCTAAAGATTCACCTATTTTATCAGGTGGGAATCCAGGTCCTCATAAAATTCAAGGTATTGGAGCAGGATTTATTCCAGCTATTTTAAATACTAAAATTTATGATGAAGTTGTAACTGTTTCAAATGATGAAGCAATGGAAACTTCAAGAAACTTAGCAAAAGAAGAGGGATTGTTAGTAGGAATTAGTGCAGGAGCAAATGTTTATGCTGCTGCTGTAGTTGCTGCAAGAGATGAAAATAAGGGAAAAACTATAGTTACTATTTTATGTGACACAGGTGAAAGATACCTAAGTACTCCTTTATATCAATTAGATGATGAATAAAAAAAGATAGGTAAAATGCAAGAAAAAGCTTATAGATCAGTAGTTAAAACCATTTCGTGGAGAACTTTAGGAACTTTAGACACAATTATTATTTCATACTTTATCACAGGCAACCTAATAATGGCTGCCTCGATAGGTTCTATTGAAATTGTTACGAAAATGATTTTATACTATTTTCATGAAAGAGCTTGGAATAAAATCTCTTTTGGAAAAATTAAAGAACCAGATTATCAAATTTAGGAATTAACTTTTGAAAAAAGAGATTGAAGAATTAAATAAAAAATTAGAAAATAAAACTGCCCAAGAGATTTTAGAATATTTTTTAAATAAATACAAAAATGAAGCAGCTTTGTCTTCTAGCTTTGGTGCTGAAGACCAAGTTTTAACTCACATGATGTTAAATATTGATAATAATGCGAATATCTTTACACTAGATACAGGAAGAGTTCCTTATGAAACATATAGTGTAATGGATAATACAAATTTAAAATATAATATAAAAGTAAATGTATTTTTTCCAAATAATGAAGATATTGAAAAGTTATATAAAACTCAAGGAATAAATGGCTTTTATGAATCAATTGAGAATAGAAAAGCTTGTTGTAATGCTAGAAAAATAGAGCCTTTAAAACGTGCTTTAAAACCACTAAAAATTTGGATTACCGGATTAAGAGCAGCTCAAAGTATCACAAGAGTTGATATGCCAGTTGTTGAATGGGATAAGAATTTTGAAGTTATTAAAGTAAACCCTTTGATTAACTGGAGTGAAGGTGATGTTTGGGAATTTATAAAATCAAATAAAATTCCATATAACAAACTTCATGACCTTGGATATCCAAGTATTGGATGTGCCCCTTGTACAAGAGCTGTTAAAGAGGGTGAAGATATTAGAAGTGGAAGATGGTGGTGGGAATCCCCTGAGCATAAAGAGTGTGGTTTACACGCAAAATAATATAGGAGAAAAAATGAAAATAAGTCAAGATAGACTAACACACCTAAAACAACTAGAAGCTGAATCTATGCATATTATGAGAGAAGTAATAGCTGAATTTCAAAACCCTGCAATGCTTTACTCAGTAGGAAAAGATAGCTCTGTAATGTTACATATATTACAAAAAGCCTTTTATCCAGCACCTCCACCACTTCCATTAGTTCATGTTGATACTAAATGGAAATTTAAAGAGATGATTGAGTTTAGAGATAGACGTGCAAAAGAGGTTGGAATGGAACTAATCACTTACTCTAATCCAAAAGGAATAGAAATGAATATCTCTCCTTTCACTCATGGATCTGCCGTACATACTGATATCATGAAAACTGAGGGTTTAAAAAATATGTTAAATATCCAAAAGTTTGATGCTGTATTTGGTGGAGCAAGACGTGATGAAGAGAAATCAAGAGCAAAAGAGAGAATCTACTCTTTTAGAGATGAAAACCATAGATGGGATCCAAAAAACCAAAGACCAGAACTTTGGAATATTTATAATGGAAGACATACTAAAGGTGAATCAATTAGAGTATTCCCATTATCTAACTGGACAGAATTAGATATCTGGCAATATATTTATCTTGAAAATATTTCTATTCCTGATTTATACTTCTCAAAAGAGCGTGAAGTAGTAGATTATATGGGTACAAAAATCATGGTAGATGATGAAAGAATGCCTGAAGAACTTAGAAAAACAGCAAAAAAAGAAAAAGTAAGATTTAGAACACTTGGGTGTTATCCACTAACTGGTGCAGTTGAAAGTGAAGCTACAACATTACCTGAAATTATTCAAGAAATGCTTGTTTGTACAACAAGTGAAAGACAAGGTAGATTAATTGACTCTGATGGTGATGCATCAATGGAGAAAAAGAAACAAGAAGGGTATTTTTAAGATGGCACATCAATCAGATTTAATAGAAAAAGATATAGAACAATATTTACACGAACATGAGAATAAAGAAATATGTAGATTTATCACATGTGGTAGTGTAGATGATGGTAAAAGTACTTTAATTGGTAGACTACTTTATGATTCAAAAATGATTTTTGAAGATCAATTAGCAGCTATTGAAAAAGATTCTAAAAAAAGTGGAACTACTGGTGATAAAATAGATTTAGCACTTTTAGTTGATGGTCTTGCAAGTGAGAGAGAACAAGGTATTACAATCGATGTAGCTTATAGATTCTTCTCAACTGAGCGAAGAAAGTTTATCATAGCAGATACTCCAGGTCATGAACAATATACTAGAAATATGGCAACAGGTGCTAGTACTGCTGATATTGCTATTATTTTAATAGATGCAAGACAAGGTATTTTAACTCAAACTAAAAGACACTCTTATATTGCTTCATTATTAGGTATTAAAAACTTAGTAGTTGCTATTAATAAAATGGATTTAGTTGACTTTAGCCAAGATGTATTTGAAGGTATTAAAAATGACTATAAAGAAATTATTCCAAATCTTCCACATAATGAAGATTTAAATATTGAGTTTATTCCTATTTCTGCATTAGATGGAGATAATATTTTAACTAATACTCCAAAAGCACCTTGGTATAAAGACAAGCCTTTAATGGAATTACTTGATACTATTTCTATACATGAAAAAGAGAATAACTCATTTAGATTACCAGTTCAATATGTAGTTAGGCCTCATTTAAACTTTAGAGGATTCTCTGGAACGATTGCAAGTGGAAGTGTTAGTGTTGGTGATGAAATTACAGTATTACCATCAGGTAAAACATCTAAAGTAAAATCAATAGTATCAAATGATATTAAAGATTTAAGACCAATTGGAAAAGATGAAACAGTAGAAACGATTCCTAAAGCATTTGCTCCAATGGCTACAACTATTACACTTGAAGACGAGATTGATATCTCACGTGGAGATATGATTGTTAAATCAAGTGATATTCCACAAGTTTCAAATCATTTAACTGCAATGGTAGTATGGATGGATGAAACTCCGTTAACTCTAAATCAGAATTATGTAATTAAAAGAGCAACTTCAGTACTTAATGGTGCATTTAATGAAATTCAATTTAAAAAGAATATTAATACATTTGAAGAAATAAATGCAGAAAAATTAGAATTAAATGATATTGCACAAGTTACAGTTTCACTAGATAGAGAAATAGCCGTAG
>CBFIGT010000038.1:0-18935 GCA_965662175.1 Arcobacter sp.
TTGGTGGTGGAGCTTCTATTTTAGGAGTTTTATCAGGAACTGATGGAGTGCCTGTAAGTATTGGTGAAAATACACTATTAGGTGCAAACTCATGTACAGGAACAGCTATTGGTGATTCTTGTATTTTAGATGCAGGAGTTACTATTTTACCAGGTACAAAAATTACTTTATCTGAAAAAGCAGTTGCTGCACTTAAAGAGATTAATCCTGATAAAGAGATAAGTACTCTTATGAGAGGAATGGATTTCCAAGGTGTTAATGGAGTACATTTTAGAGTTAACTCATTAAATGGTCAAACTATTGCTATGAGAAGTACTAGAGAAGTTAAACTAAACTCTGACTTACACTAAATAAAAAAAGGTTAAAGATTTAAATCTTTAACCTTAAAATAACTCTACACTTGTAACTTGCTCTTTTTGAAATCTAACTACTTTATCTCTTCCACTACTTTTTGCTTCATATAGGGCAATATCAGCATTTTTAATAACTGTATCAAATAGTTTTGAATCTTGAGGGTACATTGATAAACCAATACTAACTGTCTTTTTAATAGTTGTACCAGCATAAACATCAATCTCATTTTCTCTTACTTTTTGTCCAATTTTATGGGCAATATTCATTGCACTCTCTTCTGAATCTATACCAATTAGAAGTACAATAAACTCTTCACCACCATATCTAACTAAGATATCAGATTCACGAACACTCTCTTGTAGTATTCTTGATAACTCTTTTAGTACCTTATCTCCAATATCATGACCATACTCATCATTTACAGCTTTGAAGTGGTCCATATCTAACATAAGTAGGGCAATATTTTTATTATCTCTGTTAACCTGTGGTATAAGTTTTTTTAGATTCTCTTCTAAATATTTTCTATTATAAAGTTGTGTTAATCCATCTGTAAATGCTGATTCTTGAAGTGCATTCATTAATAGTTTCACTTCAATAGTAGGACTTGCTTCTTTTAAATAACTTCTAATAAATATGTTTTTATTTTTTATTTCATCTAACTCTTCTTTTGTATCACATACAAAATGAACTATTAAATAAAAGTTTTTTGTAATATCAATATTCATACAAAAATAGAATTTATTCTCTTTATTAAAATATGGACAAGAGTTATGAAAATCAATAGAAACTACATCATTTTTAGTTCTTGCAGCACGGCATAATTCAGGTGAGTTTTTTATTGATTCATGGCAATATAGTGATTCTCCAATCTCTATTACCTTTTGCATTTTTTGTTTTTTAATATCAATTTCAAAAAATGTGAAGTTTTTTATTTTGAATTTATTTTGAAAAACTTCAGAAATTCTTCTATAAATTTCATCTTTTGTATTATCAAGTTCTACTTGTTTTTTAAATTGATATAAATTTGATAAATTATCAATAATCTCTTTTGATTCATCCAATGGATTAGTTTTACTGTTTTTATATCCAATAAAACCTTGTAGTTTTTCATCAATATCCAAACTTGTATCTTTAAATATTTTTATTAAATTATTATAATCTTCTGTAATATCAATAAACTCTTTAGATAAACCAACTGGCATATTTATAGTTTTGAATTTACCCTCTTTAGATTGATTAATATTTTCTCTTAATTTTCTATATAAAGATAAATATGGTTTCATTATTTGTTTACTAAAAAAGTAAAATATTATTAAAGAAAATATAGCTATGAAAAGTATGGTATAGCTAGATTTTAAACCACTCTCTTTTATTGTACTTATATCCAAAACCATAGAGAGTGCAGCTATTGTATCTCCCTCTTTTACATTGTGACAGTTTGTACAGCTTATTCCATTTTGATTAGTAGCTTTAAAAGGTATTGTAATTCTCAAAGAGCTTGAACTAAAATTTTCATGCACTTTATATTTACTTATTCCACTTAGTAAAACATCTCTATCAAGTTCATCTTTTGCTAATTTAAAATTAGCCTTGTTAAATTGTTTATTTAAATTTTCACTTCTTACTATCCATACATCTTTAACATTTGAAATTTTGATAATAGAGTTCAAAAAGTTTTCAATATCTTCTGTTTTATTATTAGTCATATGTGATGTAAGTCCACTTTTTACAACTTCAGATATCAAATTAGCATTTGAAACAGTAGATTTAATAGTTACATCTCTGATATTGTATAAGCTTAAAGCAGTTATAGATATGATTAAAATAAGTAGGAGTACTAAAAATTGTAATATTATATTTTTTTTCATTTGTAAAACCTTTGTTTATATATTTTAATATATAAAACTTTAAACAACATTATAAAAAGTTGTTTAAATATTATTTTTTAATTAAAAAGATCTTCTGGATTTATATGTGTATTGTTTTTTGTTGCTTGAAAAGTAAGAGTTTCATCAACTCTTCCTACAACATACCCTTTTTTTATCCACTTTCCAACTTTTAAAGTTGGAGAGATTTGGTCTAAATGTGAATAAATAGTATGTAATCCATTTCTATGTTGAACAATAACTACATTTTCAAGCATACCTGAGTCTTTTTTTGAGTAAACAACTTTCCCATCTAACACAGCATATACCTTTGCATTTGCTTCGTTTGTTTTTAATAAAACTGATTCATTAAAGAGTTTTATTTTATAAACAGGGTCAAAATATTTACCAAATTTTTTTATTATTGAGTATGATTTTAAAGGAGCAATTGTTTTTGAACCTCTATATCTTGAGATTTTTACACCCTTTGTGGAAGAGCCTAATATTCTAACATCTAAATCAATATCTTCAGCATAATCATTTTGTACAGATTCTTGAGTTTTTTGAATAGTTGTATTAGCTACAGATTTTACTTTTAACTCTTTTTCACGCTCTCTTTTTCTTTTTAAAGCTAAAAGCTCCTCTTTTTTTCTTTTTTCCTCTTTTAGCTCTTCTGTTTTTAAAATATTTAATTGTGAGAGAAGTGAGGTTAAAGAGTTCTGTTTTTGTATTATGCTTTTTAACTCTCTTTGATAAGCTTTATGTTTATCTTCAATAGAGGATAGTGATTCTGAGTGTTTAGAAAGAAGATAGTTTAATACTTTTTTCTTTTTTTGTCTTTTTTGAATATAGGTATAAAGTTTTTTTATTTTTCTTTGATTATCTAGCTTATTTTCTGTTATTTGAATATATTGGCTATCTATTTTTAGCATTTTATCTTTTGCTTCATTTGCTAAGATATTATATATTTCACTATCAATCAACTCATCTAATGAGTTTTTATCTGCTAATTTTATTGCAATAGATGAGGAGTAATCTTCAATAATAGAGTTAACTAACTCCTCTTCATAATCTTTTTTTTGGTTTTGCAAAATTTCACTTTTTATTGATAATTCACTTAACTCTTTTTTTGAGTTTTCTAAAAGCTCTTGATGTTCATTTATATCTTTTGTTACTAGATTTATCTCTTTTTCTAATTTTTTTAATTCACTATTTTGTTCATCAATTTGTTTTGCAAGAAGTTGAATTTGTAGTTTTGTTTTGTTTTTTGTATTTATGTTTTTATTTAATATAGATTTACTGTTTTTTATTTTATTATCAATTTCACTAGAAAAAGTTTGGGTTAATATTAATATTGATAAAAAAAGTAGTTTAAGCATTTTTAATTTTATACCTAAAAAGTACACCAAAGATTGTAACTATGGATATACCAAAAGATAGTAAAAATAGTTTTAAAACTTCAAGTTCAAGTTTAATCTCTGTTGATAAAAGTTCATTTAACTCTTCAGGAAAAACCAAATTTAGATTCATAGAAATAAAAACTAAAGCAGCAGCTGAAAATAAAAAGGATATAAATGCTCCAAATATTGCATACTTTATAACAGGTGCTGCACTATATAAAATAGAAGCACCATGAAGTTGGAATATTAATATTCTTTCATTATGTGCATAGAACCAAATTGTAACTTGTTTTGATAAAATTATTACCACAAATATTAAAATAAGACCAAATAAAACAATAGTAATATTATTTACTAAAACCAAAAGTAAATAGATTTGATTATGGTTTTTAGAGAATATTTCAATTCTTTTTATGTTTTCATTTTTTAGTAAATCAGCTCTAATCTTTTTTAGTTCAATAGTTGTAGGAAATACATCCAAATGTATTTCATAAAAGTGTGGAAGCCTTTGATTTAGCAAGGCAATAGAGTTTTCTGATAATTTACTTTTAATATTTGCAATAATATTTTTTTTGTCTAAGGTATTTATTTTATTAACTTTAATTCCAGCAATACTATCAAATTTCTCTTTTTCAATTGGAGTATGGGTAACTATAACTATTGAATAATCACTTGATATCTTTTTTTTATAATCAGTTACTATATTGTTTGTGATTAAATATATGGCAAAGGTAATTAACATAACTGTTAATGGAATAACAAATGTTAATATATTTTTAAGAGACCTCATAAATAATCCCATCTTCTATTGATAATTGTCTAAATCTAATTCCAAAGTTTTTTGGTACTCTATGTGTCACAACTACAACTGTAATACCTAGTTGCTCATTTGCACCTTTTAGTAAATTCCAAACAACATCAGCTGAATAATCATCTAAATTTCCTGTTGGCTCATCTGCAATTATGATTTTTGGATTATGAGCTAAAGCACGTGCAACTGCAACTCGTTGTTGCTCTCCACCACTTAGCTCATTTGGGTAGTATCCTTTTCTATGAGATAGTTTAACGTGATTTAAAAGCTTATTTGCTTGTTCTATTGATATTTCATTTGAGTAACCATTTATCTTAAGGGGAAGCATAATATTCTCTTCAATTGTCCACTCTTTTATAAGTTTATAATCTTGAAATATAACCCCTACGTCTTTTCTAAGTTTTCGCAAGTTTTTGTTTGAAATATTAGCTAACTCAAAATTATCTATGGAAAAACTTCCATGTTTTAAAGGAATATCTCCATACATAGATTTTATAAGTGTAGATTTTCCACTACCACTTGCTCCCCCTATAAAAATAAACTCTTTAGGTCTTATATGAAAACTACCTTTTTTTATAATAAATTTATTTTCATCATAAGCTAGATATATATTTTTAGCATTTATCATTTGTTAAAATCTCTTTTAGTTTTATATGGGATTTTATGTTTGAACTTGTTGGAATTGGTTCACCTTGGTAGTATGAAATCTTTCCATTTTTTATTATTAGATATTTACTAACAGGTCTATTAAATGAACCCATTGTTATTTGAATTAAACCTGAATTTTCCTCATTTTCCATAATATAGGTATCTTCAATATTTATGAAAAAGTCCTCAAAAATTTGAGATTTTGCAGGAAGTTTATTTAGAAGTTCTAAATAGTTTATTTTAGTTTCAAAACTAAAATCTTTGTCTAAATCTATCTCTTCATCTATTGTATTAGAGTATAAAGTTACATCATAAATATTTTTTTTCTGTCTTTTCCATCTATCTTCATATTTGCTTGATATTGCTAAATCTTTATTAATATCAATCTCTATTTTACCACTTGGTAGATTTGTCAAAAGCTCTGTACAGTAATCAAAATATTTTCTACTATCAGTTCTAAGCTCTAGTGTTCCATTAAGTTTTAAAACTCTTTTTGCTTCATAAATAAAATCATTACTATATATTCTTCTATGGGGTTTTTTATCCCAAGGTACAGGAAAATGTACAAATATTTTTCCAACACTATTTGATTTTATAAACTCCATAAAAAGTCTTGCATCATAATTTACAGCTAAAATATTTTTAATACCTAATATTTTTACTTGTTTTAACATCTGCTCAATTGAAGGAGTGTGTATTTCAAGTCCAA
This sequence comes from Arcobacter sp., assembly GCA_965662175.1. GTDB lineage: Bacteria > Campylobacterota > Campylobacteria > Campylobacterales > Arcobacteraceae > Arcobacter. The sequence goes on from CBFIGT010000038.1 coordinate 5,788, forward strand.
TAAACTGCACATCAGGATTGGCTTGGGCTTGATATAAAAGATGTCTTCCTGAACCAAAACCTATTTCGATTTGAAGCTCTTTATTTGTTTTAAACTCATTTACGAAATACTCTATATCTTTTAAATACTCTTTTTCAGGCTCAATTTTTTCACTTAATACTTTTGTATTTGAAAAAACAATATTTGCATCAGTTGTTTTTGCATAGGCATTTAAAGCATCTTTTACTATATTTATTGGAGTTACTCTTGTAACTTTATCCACTTTTAACATTTGATTTTCATTTTTATCTTTTAAAGATAGTAAAAACTCTTTATTATCATTTCTAACACCAATTTTATACTCTGTATTCCTAATACCATCTCTAAAATTAAATGATTTTGCAATAAAATCAAAATCAACACCATCAAAAGATGATGCTGTTTTTAAAGGATTATTTTTATTAAATACTATATGCGGCATATTTTTATTTAGTAATTAATTTTGGTAATACAAGAAGAGTTTCATTTGTTCTTTCAGAAACTATTCCATATTCATCAACTGATTCAACAGAGTATTTATACTCAACACCTCTAACTATATCTTTATCTTCAAATCTTAAATCAGTAATATTTGTATATTTTTGATTTCTAGTTTTGAAAAAACTATCTTTTATTGTTTTATAAATATTATAGTGAACAGCTCTATTATCACCTGGTTGCCAGTTTAAAATTGCTTTTTCACCTTGTATTTGTGCTAGTGTTAAAATTGGTTTATTTAGTTTTGTTAAAGTTATTCCCATAACAGGATTTATACTATCACTACTCTCTAAACCATCTTTATCAATAGTTGTAACTTTATAAAAATATGTTTTTCCATCTTCATTTATAAAATCTTCAAAAGTGAAAATATTGCTATTTAGTTTTTTTATTTCATCAAAAGAACCATTTGGAGTGTTATTTCTATAAATTACATATTTTACAGCATCAAGTGAAGCTGATGATTGCCAATTTAAAGTGATTTTTCTTGGTTGATTATTTGTAGCTGTTAAGTTTTGTACACCAGCTGGAAGTGCTTTTGTTTGTGCTTTTACAATTTGGCTCTCTTCAGATGGAATATCATCAAATGTATAAGCTATAACTTTATATAAATAAACAACATTATCTTTTAATCTTGTATCAATATACTCAGCTTGTAATCTACCATCTAAAGTCTCTAATTTTTCCCAATCACTATCTTGTGGAGTTGATCTAAAAATTTTGTAGTATTGAATACTCTCATTTGAATGAGGTCTCCATATTACTTTTATTTGTCTAGGTAAATTACTAATAGCTTGTATAAAAGCAATAGCCTCAGGTCTTGGCAGAGTTGTTACTTGGAAAGTTTTAGTAGGTCTTGATTCTATATCATTTACAGTTGCACTTGAAAAAGTATAGGCATATTTTGTATTTGGTGTTAGATTTGCATCTAAAAAGTGAGAAGAGTATCTATTTTTGATAAAATCTATATGTTTTAATTTTGTTGTCTCTTCACTTAAATTTGCTCTATACAAGTTATAACCAATAATTCTAGAATCATCAACTTTTTGCCACTCAAAGGCAATAGAGTTCACACCTGAAATAGTTCTAATAGAGTTTGAATCTATAACTTCTAAAGTTTCATCAATCTTTGGTTTAGCAGGGTCTGTTAAATTTTTAGTGCTACATCCACTAACTAAAAGTAGTAAAAATAGAAGTGATGTAATCTTCATCAAGTTTTTCATTTATTCTCTCCATATTAAAATTATTATTTAAAAATTCTTGCATATCATTTGCGATATTAGCCCTAAAATTCATCATTTCATTCGTGATTGGGTGAATTAGGTATAAGTTATAAGCGTGTAAATAAAACCTAGAGATTTTATTTAATTCGCCCTTAAATCCATATAAATTGTCCCCTAATATATGCCTATTTAGTGTACTTAAATGTACTCTAATTTGATGAGTTCTTCCTGTAAAAAGTTTACAAGATATTAATTCATATTTTTCATTTTTACTTAATTCAAGTTTTGCAAAAGCTGTTTTTGCATTTTTACCATTTTCAAGAATTCCCATTTTTAATCTATTATTTGGATTTCTTCCTATTGGTTTATCTATTATTAAACTCTCTTTTAAAGGTAAATCAGTAATTGCTAAATAGTATCTTCCCATTGTTTTATCTTCAAGTTGCTTTGATAATCCAACATGGGCTTCATTTGTTTTAGCAACAACCATAACACCACTTGTACCTTTGTCAAGTCTATGTACAATTCCATGTCTCTCTTCACCTGAAATTGTTGATAAAGATATATTTTTTGTTTTTAACCAATCTACAAGTGTAGCCTCTTTTACGCTTGGAGCTCCATGAACTGTTAGATTATATGGTTTATTTAAAACTAAGATATAATCATCTTCATATATTATTTCCACATCAAAATCTACATCTAAAGCAACACTCTCTTCAACTTCTGGAAACTCTACATAAACCTCTTGATTCTCTTTTAATTTATAACCTGTTTTTGATACAAGTTTTCCATCTACTTTTACATTCTCTTTTTTTATTAATTGTTCAACTTGATTTCTTGATTCATCTAAAGTTTCAGATAAAAATTTATCTAATCTAGATGGCTCTTGAACAATAAAGTTTTTATTCATATTTCGCTACTCTTTCACTATGAGATTTATTGACAAAAGAATTATTTCCCAATTTGATTATCCATTGATAATCTTTATTATACCATTAATATTATTGTCTTACCATTTAGTAGGAGAGATAAATACAACATTAGCCCAAAAACAAGTAGTTTATTTTGGTTTATCCTTGCTTGCTTTTTTTGTGGTTTTTATTATTCCATTAAGAAGAAACTTAAGAATAATTCCTTTTTTATATTGGCTTGGTATTTTGTTATTGGTCGCTGTTGAGCTTTTTGGTGTTACAAAATTAGGTGCACAAAGATGGCTTCAAATACCAGGAACTAGTGCAACAATACAACCATCTGAGTTAATAAAACCGATATTTTTATTAATGATTGGATATTTGGTTAAAAATAGACCACCTCCAATAAATGGTTATGATGTAAAAGATTTTTTATATTTTTCTATTTATATTTGTATTCCTTTTGTATTAATTGCCAAAGAGCCTGATTTAGGAACAGCTCTTGTTTTACTTTTAGTAGGATATGGAATACTATTTATAATAGGAGTAAATTGGAAAATTTGGGCAACTATTATTATAGTTTTAGGAACTTTATCCCCTTTTATTTATACAAATTTAATAAAAGATTATCAGAAAAAAAGAATAAAAGATTTTATTGCTGAAGAGCCTAGTTATCATGTTCAACAATCAATTATAGCAATTGGTTCGGGAGGACTTACGGGAAAAGCTCCAGAAGAGGCTACGCAAACACAATTAAAGTTTTTGCCAATAGCAACAAGTGATTTTATTTTTGCTTATTTGGTTGAAAGATATGGATATATAGGTTCAATTGGTTTGATATTGATTTATATTTTACTTATATTGCATCTTCTGTCCATGAATTACTATTTTTCCGATGATTATGTAATAAGGTGCTTTGCCTCCGGATTAGCACTCTTACTCTTTTTGAGTATGTCCATTAATATATTTATGGTTATAGGATTTGCACCTGTTGTAGGATTACCTTTGCCCTTGGTCTCCTATGGTGGAAGTTCTTTTATTAATTTTATAGTAATATTTGCGATTTTAGAAAATCTATTGGCTTTTAGGTTTATGGATTTATACAGCTTTGAAAGGAAACTTTAATGATAATTAAAAAAATTATACTATTTTTAACATTTTCAATTTTTGCTTTTGCAAATTTTATTGGAATAAGTCCAAGCCAATTACAAAAGAAAATTGAAGAGGGTGTTGTGGTAATTGATATAAGAACAGCTCCTGAGTGGAAAGAGTTAGGCATTGTTCCAACTAGTAAAGCTATTGTTTTTTTTGATGAAAAAGGAAACTATGATGTTGAAAAGTGGATGGGTGAATTCTCAAAATATGTAAAAGATAAAAAGCAGCCATTTGTGCTTGTTTGTAGGTCAGGGAATAGAACAGGTGTAGTTGGTAATTTTTTATCAAAAAAGCTTCAATATGAAAATGTATATCATTTAGAAAATGGTATAAAATCATGGATAAAAGAGAGTAAAGAAGTTATTAAACCTTAAGTTTAAAATGAAAAGAGAATATTATGAAAATTTTACATGCCTTAGCCCAAAGACCTGGACGTACAGGTAGTGGAGTTTTTTTACAACAGCTATTTAAAGAGGGTTTAAAAAAAGGTCATGAACAAGCAGTAATCGCAGGAGTTCCTTTTCATGAGCAAAATCCTGATATGGATAATTTGGATATAAAAAACTATTATCCTGTACTTTTTGAAAGCCCTGAATTACTATTTCCTGTAGTTGGTATGAGTGATATAATGCCATATAAAAGTACCAAATATAGTGATATGAGTGAATCTATGTTTAAAGATTATGAAAAAGCTTTTAAAAAAGTGATTACAAAAGCTGTCGAGGAGTTTCAACCTGATGTTATAATTTGTAATCATATTTGGCTTTTATCTAATTTTATAAAAGATTTATATCCTAATCTTAAAACCCTAGTTCTTTGCCATGGAACTGATTTAAGACAATTAGAGCTTGCTAAACAGTTTGTTCCTTTGTTAAAAGAAAAAATTCCTAGAAATGATTATTTATTTGCCCTAAACTCTGTACAAGCTAATAGTATAAGAGAACTGTATGATGTAAATTATGAACAGGTTATTACAAGTGGAAGTGGATATAATCCTTTGATGTTTTATCCCATAAAAAGAGCTAAAAATAAAAAAGTAAAAATAGCCTATATAGGGAAAATATGTAATGCTAAGGGCGTTCCTCATTTATTAAATGCCTTTGAGAACTCTAAAAATAAAGAAAAAATGCACTTAAATCTTATAGGAAAAGGAAATGCCCAAGAGAGTGATAATATCATAAAAAGTTTAGCTAATAAAAAAGCTGATATAGACTATTTAGGTGCACTTCCTCAAGATGAACTTGAAGAGCTTTTAAGGGTATCAGATATTTTTATTCTTCCATCTTTTTATGAGGGATTGCCTTTAGTTGTAATTGAAGCTTTAGCTTCAGGTGCAAAAGTTATCTCCACTGATTTACCTGGACTTGATGATTTTTTAGGTGAAGAGTTTAAAAAGCTTGATGCTATTAGATATGTAAAAATGCCAAGACTTCAAGGTGTAGATACTCCATATAAAGAGGATATAGAGAGTTTTGAAAAAGAGTTATCTTTGAAAATTGATGAAGTAAGTGATGAAATAATCACAGGTAAAGAGTATGAAATTGATAAAATTACTGAACTTTTAGAAGATAAAACATGGTCAGGTTTATTTAATAGACTTGAGAAAATGTTTTAAATTTTACTCTTAAATAAGAGTAAAATTTTTTTTACCATTTTATAAAAAAGTCCCATTTTTGTCACAGATAATTGTTACAATTTCTTAGATAAAAATAGGAGTTTAAAATGTTAAGATATCTAATGATATTACTCACAATATCCCCTTTACTTTTCGGATATACGGCTGTTAGTGAAGCTAATCAGGACTTAATCACGACAATGTTAGCTTATGGAAAAGATGGAAGTGTTTACTTAGATGAGATTTTTGTTGCCCTCCAAACAAAACTATTCAAAAATGCATATTTAGGAATTATAGTTATTGTTCCTTTGGTTTTTTTGATTCATTATTTAATTATTGGACCAAAAAAATTTAAACATGATGGTAAAAAATATTATGTCTTTACACTATTTAATCGAATAATTCATGGAATAGCAGCTGTTTCATTTATTGTTTTAATTCCAACAGGTCTTATTATGATGTTTGGTTCTTATTTTGGTGGTGGTGAGTTTGTACGTGCATGTAAAGAGATACACTCAGTAGCAACAGTTTTATTTTTAATAAGTGTAATACCTATGTTTTTAATGTGGTTTAAAAATATGCTATTTACAGGTGATGATGTAAAATGGTTTATGATTTTAGGTGGTTATTTATCTAAAGAGAAAAAACCAATTCCAGCTGGTAAATTTAATGCTGGGCAAAAAATGTGGTTTTGGGTTTGTACAATTGGTGGTGCTGCTATGATTTTTACGGGAGTTACTATTTATGTACAAGATTTAGATTTAGGGATTTTAACACTATTTGGACTTACAAAAATAGAGATGTTAAGATGGTGTATTATTGTACACAATGTGGTAGGAATGGCAATGACAGCTCTATTTTTTACTCATATTTATATGTCATTATTTGCAATTAAAGGTGCAATACATAGTATTATAAATGGATATAAAGAGGAAGAAGAGGTTAAAATACTTCATAGTACTTATTATAAAGAGTTAAATAAATCTAAGGGGTAATTTCTCCCTTAGATTAGTTTTACTTTTATAAAAACTGTACTAATCCCATATAAAATATAGTTCCTCCAAAAATAGAAATCAAATAGTTTTTTAAACTAAGATGTAAAATAGCTGTAAAAATAATTCCACCAAACTCTTTTAATCCATATGGAAAGAGATGAAAATTAATATCTTTTATACTATAAACAATAAGAATAGTCATAATAACAGCAGGAAAAAATCTCTCAATAAAGAGTAAAAACGGTGGTAAATCCTTTTTCCCAAAAAATAAAAAAGGAAAAACTCTAGTAAAAAAGTTCACAAGTGCCATAATTGCAATTGCAATATAAATTTCAATATTACTCATTTTCAACTGCTTTTTTAAAAGTAAATAGTAAAACCAAAGATAAAAATATTGAAAAAATCAAGATTTTATCACTTGGTATAAAAACCAAAGCTATAAGAGAAGAGAAAGCTCCAATTAAAAAAGGAACAATATTTTTTAAACTCTTATATTGTTCTATACATAAAACAACAAAAAGTGCTGTTAGGGAGAACTCTAAACCGGCTGTATTAAACTCAATATTAGAGCCAACTATAGCTCCTAATGTTGAGCCTACAAACCAATAGCATTGATTAAAAAGTGTTAGAAAAAAGTAATAATATCTTTTGTTTAGGGTTTCATCATCTTTAATAGTTGTTAATAAAGCATAGGTTTCATCTGTTAATCCAAAAATCAAATATGCTTTTAATTTACCCGATTTTTTAAATCTTTTTAATAAAGATAGTCCATAAAAAGATTGTCTTACATTTACAAAAAATGAAGCAATAGCAATATCTATCATCCCAGCTTTAACATTAAAAAAGTTTATTGCAATAAACTGCAAAGCTCCAGCATAAATAAATATTGACATAAGTGGTGCTAAATACCATGGATACTCAAAAGAGACTAGAAGTAAGCCAAAAGCAAAGCCCAAAACGCTATAACCCATCATGACAGGAATAGATACTTGAAAAGCTTTTTTTATCTCTGTATTATATTTTATAATTAATCCTTAAATTAATTAACAATTTTAAGATATTCTTATTATGATAATCCTTATATTTCTCACAATAAGGAAAAAAATGCAAACAAATATTTTAGGTACAACATTAACAACTTGTTGTAAAAACCCAATAACAGGATTTTATAGGGATGGCTTATGTAGAGCTACACCTGAAGATAGAGCTGTTCATAGCGTATGTGCTATTGTTACAAATAAGTTTTTAGAGTTTTCAAAACAACAAGGAAATGATTTAACAACTCCAATTCCAGCTTATGGATTCCCTGGATTAAAAGAGGGTGATAAATGGTGTTTATGTATTTTAAGATGGATTGAAGCACATAAAGCTGGAGTAGCACCAAGAATTTTAGCAAAAGCAACTTCTATAGAATCTACTAAATATATAAGCAAAGAGATATTATTGGAGTATGCTATTTAAATCTTACCCTCATTATAGATTTAATGAGGGTGAATTCCTGGTTTTATAACTCTAGGATGTTCTAAAACAACAGGGTGAGGAGCACAAAAAAAACAGTGACAACAACCCGAAAAAACTATACTTATAAATAATAGAAAAACTATTGATAAAACTTTTTTCATTTCTAACTCCTTATTTTTATAAGGAAATTATTACATATATAATTAAATAAATTTTAAATCAAAAGTTAACAAAATTTAATAGTTTTTATCTGAGTTTTAACTATCTTCCATTATCTTTTTGATTTCATGAAGAAGCTCTATTGATGCTTCTATCTCCTCTTTTCTAATAGCTACACTTTCAATATTACAACCAATTGGAATACCTTTTTGTGTTCCAAAATCATATAACTCTTTAAAAATATCAACACATAGTTTCATAGAATCATGTAAAATATCACCTGAGTGTTTTAAATCCTCTTCTAAGTAGTTAGGAATAGAAATACCAAGCCATTTCATAAAGTCTAGGGTTTTTGCACTTCCACAAGGTGTAAGTGTAAAGATTATTGGAACCATCTCTTTTTGATTTTCTTTTGCATATTTTGCATAATCAGTTAAAAAAATCTTTGAAGCTTCAAGATTATAAACACATTGAGTCACAAAATATTCACATGAGTTATCAATTTTATTAAATACTCTTAAGTGTTCATCATGTTTTGTCATATGACGCTCAGGAATACAAATTCCACCTAAACATAAGTTATCATTAACTTCTCTTTTTAATCTATATGCTTCTTGGAGTGTTAATGGTTTTTTTTGATTATGGGAAGCTGCTCCTACAAATACAGAGTGAACTTGATTCTCTTTTGTTATCTCTAACCATTTTGGAAAAGTTTCACTTGTATAGTTTCCAACAGCTCTATAAACAACTCTTGGAATTTTTAAATCTTGTAAATAAGCTCTTGAATATTCACATGGGTCTAGAGTTTTAATAAATGGAAAAGGTCTTTTTTCATCTGTTCTATCTGACTCATCTTGAATATCGTACAATACTAAACCATCAATTGGTAGTTTTGATATTCTATCAATATGTTTCAAAGCTATTTGTTTTATTTCATCTTCAGTATGCTTTATTTTTGGAGGAGTTATACCATATAGTAAAATTCCACTTTGTTTATTTCTTATTTTATCTGTTAACATAAAAAAACCTTAAAATATTTTTGAAATGATACTATAAATATTTTAATCGCTTATAAAATAGAGCATCTTTTAATCAAATGTATTATTTCCATTTTTACAAAGTTCAATTGCATCTAGAAGTGTTTCTAAAATATTTTTCTGATCTATTGGTTTTTGTATAAATTTTGCAACACCTAAATTAATTAGTTCATATAAGTTTTCAGGATGAGAGTAGGCTGAAAGTACTAATATAACTTGCTCTTCTTGTACACTCATAATCTCTTTACACAACTCAATACCACCCATTTTAGGCATACTTAAATCTGTAATTACAATATCATAAAAATCATTATTTTCTGTTTCAAACTTATAATACATTTTTAAAGCTTCTTCACCATCATTTGCTATATCAATATTTTCAAAAAAGTTATATAACATTTTGACAACTTGATTTTGCACTTCCATATTATCTTCTACAAATAAAACATTTAAATCTCTACTAAATGGTAAAAGTTCTTTTAGTTTTTCTATAGTTTCCATATTAATCCTTTGGAATTGATATTTTAAATATTACGCCATTTTTGCTATTTTCTACGTTTAATAGCCCTTTACAATGCTCTTCTATAATCACCTTACTCATATATAAACCTAATCCTGTTCCATCTTTTGTTAATCTTGTTGAAAAGTATGGTTCGAAGATTTTATTTAAATTTCTTTCTTCTATTTGTTTCCCATTATTCTCTATTTCAAGAAAAATATTTTTTTCATCTTTATATGTTCTTATATTAATAGTTGGTTTCTCAATCTTATTTTCAATCAAAACATCTTCTGCATTTTTTAAAATATTTAAAACCACATGATTTATCTCTGTTGAGTATGTTTTTACTTTTTCATAACTATCAAAATTTAATTTTAAATCAATTAAATTACTAGATAAAGATGGTTTTATTATATTTATTGCTTGTTCAACAACATTTTCAATAGTAACTAGTTTTTTAACTTTTTCTTTTTTATAAAAATTTCTAAAGTCATCAATAGTTCCTGATAAATATTGTGCATAATCATTTATCAAGGATAACTCTTTTTCTAATACTTCTTTATCTATCTCTTTTCCTAAAATCATTTTTAGTGATAGATTATTTATTGTTGCTGAAATTGCTGTTAATGGCTGTCTCCATTGATGTGCAATCATATTAATAAGTTCACCCATTTGAGCTAATCTTGATTGTTGTATAAGCTGTTTGGTTTTTTGTTCATTTTTTTGAATCTCTTCAACTATTTTATCTTCCAAACTATTTTTTAATAAAGCAATCTCATTATTTGCTTTTTTTAACTCATTATTATGTCTATTTAATACAATTTGTCTATAAATAATAACCACAAAAACAATAAAAATAAGAAATGTTATTTTCCAAAATAGGTCATAATCAAACTTCTCTTTAATACCATTTGTTGACCATTTTGAAATAATCTCTCTTTTATCTTTTTGGGAAAGATTTTTAATAGATTTATTTAAAATATCAAAAAGTATTGGTTCACTGTTACTTACAGCCATATTTATATTGTATGTTAAGTTTGTATATCTTGAGATATATAAATCACTCATTGCGTATTCAGCCATATAGTATGAGGCTATAGGAAGTGGAGCTAGGGTAAAATATGCCTTATTATTATTTACAGACTCTAATGATTTATGATAATTTTCTGTTTTAATAATATTAATATCAGGGAAAACAGATTTAAACTCAGAGATTAATTGTGAATCATTTTTTAAAGCAATAGGTTTATCAATAATATCTTCTAAACTTGGTACAACTGGAATATTTTTTCTTGTAATAATTGCTAGTTTGTATGTTAAATATGGATATGTAGTATTAATTCCCTCTAATAAAATATCATTATTTTCAATAGTAGGAATAATATCACATCTCTTTTTATTTAAAAATTCAACTGATTGTTTAAAGGAGTTAGTTGGAATATATTTAAATGATATGTCCAAACTATTTTTAAAATTCTCCAAAATATCAATACTTATTCCCATTGGTTTATTGTCTTCCAAAAATGAGATTGGATTAATATCATAATTCATACAATATCTTATCTCTTTCTTCTCTTTTAAATAGATTTTCTCTTTATTTGTTAAGAAAGTTTCATTTTTCTTTGTAAAACTTTGTTCTCCAAACCATTTTCTTTTTAGAGTTAAAAGCTCCTCATCACTTACTGAGTCTTGTGCTTTTTGAAGTATTGATTGTAACTCTTTTTCACCTTTTGGAATACCCATTCTAATCAAACTAACAAGTCTATTATCATCAACAAAATTTGTAGCTGTAACTCCTGAAATATTATTTGTGCTAATTATGTAATCTAAAACATTTTTTTTACCAATAGTTGCATCAGCTTTTCCAAGAGAGAGTTGTCTTAGTGCTTCTAAAGAGTCTTTTACTAAAATCTGATTTATTTCAGGATAATATTTTTCTATTAATTGTTGAGCAAAAAAACCTTTTGGCATAATTATTGTTTTATTTTTTAATTTTTCTAAAGAGTCTAAATTTTCAGAACCATTTTTTACATATATTGCATTTGCTGCTGTATGAAAAATATCTGTAAAATCTATATACTCTTCCCTTTGTTTGTTTTTTGATATATTATTTATTATATCAATCTCTTTATTTTTTAATAGTTCTAAAAATTCATCCCAAGAATAACCATAAACATACTCAACATCCATATTTAGTTTTTTTGCTAATAAATTTGTATAATCAATTGAAAAACCTTTTGCAACTCCATTTTCATTGAAGTTATATGGTGGCCAATTTTTTTCATTATGGACTTTTAAAACTCTTTTATTACTTATATACTCTTTTTCTTCTTTTGTTAAATTTAGTGTTTTATCCATTTCAAGTGGAATTAGTTTTGTATTAATTTCTGTAATCCATTTAGCGTAGAGTTCACTCCACTCTTTTGGACTAATATTTTCAATTGATTTATCAATTATAGAGTAGAGAATTTTATTATCTTTTTGAATTCCATATCTTAAGTCAGTTTTTTTAATATTAGCAATATCTAGTTCACCTAAGGCTTTTAAGTTTGTAAATCCCTCTTTTATTATTATATTTTGCATACTTAAAAGATGGCCAAATAAAACATCAATTTCTCCAAAAGCTAGAGCTTTTAATTTTTCTGATAATTGATTATAAAATTTGATTTCAAAAATATTTAGGTCATTAATTTCGTTATAGTAAAATATATCTTTTGTAAGTCCAAGTTTTTTCCCTTTTAAGTCAAAGATATTTGTATAGTTTGTTAAATCCTTTCTAGCAAATATTACTAAAGGAATTTCATAATATGGTTTTGTAAAACTTGTAAACTCTAATCTCTCTTTTCTAAAAGAGATTGCATCAATTATATCAACTTTTTTCTCTTTGAATTTTTTTAAGTTATTAGGCCAAGTATCGATTTCATACTTAAATTTTATACCATGTTTTTTTCTTAGAAGTTTCAAAATATCATTAGATAATCCACTGAATTTATTTTTTTCATATATATTAAATGGAGGAAAGTCAGGTAAAACAGCAACACTAAACTCATGTGTTTTTATATATTTTAACTCTTCACTTGTAAAAATTAAATCTTTTGCATTTAGATTTGATGAGATTAAAATAGTAAAAATTATTAAAATTATTTTAAACAAAAAAAACCTTTTATTCGAATTATAAGTAAGTTTTGATTATTAGTTTATTAATTAGTAAAGTCTATAAGTCACATAAATCCTAATTTTTGTAGGTTCATTTGGTCTTGGATAATCTTTATATGCTATTTCTATAGTCTCTATAGTATTACTATCTAATGCTTCATATCCTGAAGATGTAGTTATTATAGGTTGGGTTATATCTCCATTTGGATGTAAGATAAACTCTATAACATTTGTACCACTTTGTCTTGTTCTTACAGAAATAGCTGGGTATCTTAGATATTTTTGAGTGATACTTCCTATGGTTTTTAAGTTTTTTTGCAAATAGACTTTTTGAACTTTGGTAAAAGAGTTATACTCTTCCCCATAAAGTTTAATATAACTTTGGGTTATTTCATCTATTAATTCAGGCTCTTTTGGTGGA
>CBFIGT010000039.1:0-18928 GCA_965662175.1 Arcobacter sp.
ATCTATTATTAAAAGAATTAAAGATGATATAAATCCTTTATATAAATAAAATGTATCAACCTTTAGCTTTTATGGTTATGCAAAAAATTTTAGAAAATGGATTTAAATTAAAAGAAGATATTATAAAACATCAACACAACTGTAAAGCAACTGGTTTTTGGGTAAAAAAAAGTAAAGAAGCAAATTTTTTGTTGATTATGCATGAACATTTATTTGTATTTCAGAAGATTAAATAGGAGAAAAGATTGGAAGATAATAGTATTGAGTTAATTGTTATATTAGATGTAATTGGTCTAAAAGAGAAAGAGAAGTTTGAAAAACATGTTAAAAAAGAGGGTTTTAAAGTAGTTGAGGAGGAAGAGTTTGTTTACACTGCAAAATCAAATACAACAACTTTTGCTACAAAGGCTTATATTTTAGAGGTATTTAAAAAAGGGCTTCAAAAAAATGAGTTTGAATCTTGTAATATGGTTTTTTTATTAAATGAAACGCCATATCCACCATATGTTTATGATAAAAACACAAATGATTTTGAAGAGGTTAAAGAAGCTTAATGAACTCTCTTTTTGAATTCTTTAATAGTAAAAATGATTGTAAACTTTTAATAGTTAGTGATGATAAACAGGCTCAAGAGGCTAGTGATGTTTTATCATATCACAAAAAAAAGGCTTTTGTATTAGCTGATTTTAGAGCAAATTATGGAGATGATTTACTCTCTTTTTCTGAAGAGTTACAAAATATTACTAAAACATTAAATGAGTTTTATGCATATAAAAAACAAGATAAAGTTTTAATAGCACCTTTACGAACAGCTTCATTTAAAATGCCTGTTGAAAAGTGTTTTGATTCATTTAATATTGAGTTTGCAGGTACTATAAATTTAGAAAAACTAAAAGATAAACTTTATAATTGGGGATACTATTTTGTAGATATTGTTACAAGTGAGGGAGAGGTTTCAATTAGGGGAGATATTATTGATATCTGTCCTTTGGGAGCATCAAAAGGTTTTAGGGTGAGTTTATTTGATGATGAGGTTGAAAGTATCAGGGAGTTTGATATTGAAGACCAAAAATCAACTAAAGAGGAGATTGAGTCTTTTTTAATTACACCTGCTTTTTTAGCCCTAGATGATAACGAGTTTGAGAGAATAAATGAAGAGTTAGATAGTATTGAAAGTGATGCTTTTATAAAAGATATTCACTCTTTGGGATTTTGGTATTTAGATAATTTAGGTGAATATTTACCAAAACAAATGATCTCTTATGTTACATATGAGGCTTTAGAGGAGCTTGAAGAAGCTTATATTTTTGAGGAGAAAAGAGTTGATAAAGAGAAGTTTCTATCTCTACCAAAAATTCCAAAAGCAAAAAACTATAAGATAATAGAACCTGCAAATATAAAAGAGTTTCTAACTTTTCATGATAGTAAAAAACATACTATTATTTCAACTACTGAAGCAAAAGTAAAAGCTTATGATTTTGATTTAACAAATAAAAATATCAACTATGTTTTTGACTCATTTATTATAAATCTTGTAAGTGATGATGAAGTTATTATTTCACTAAATAAAGAGATAAAGAAAAAAAGAAAGAAAAAAGTAAAACTTGTACTTGATGAACTTCTTGTAAATGATTTTGTAGTTCATGAGCAGCATGGTATTGGGCAGTATAAGGGTATTGAACCTGTTGTTGTGATGGGTTCTAAAAGAGATTTTGTTATTGTTCAATATGCTGGTGAAGATAAGCTTTTAATTCCTGTTGAAAATATTGATTTAATTGATAGATATGTGGCTGATGGTAGCTCTTATGCTGTTGTTGATACATTAGGAAAAGGTAGTTTTGCAAAACTAAAAGATAAGGTAAAAGATAGACTTTTTGCTATTGCTGGGGATATTATTAAAATAGCAGCAGCTAGAGAGCTTGTAAATGGTATTAAAATTGATTGTAATAAAAAGATTTTAAGTGATTTTCCAAAAAGTGCTGGATTTGATTATACTAAAGACCAAAAAAGAAGTATTAGTGAGTTATTTGCTGATTTATCAAGTGGTAAAGTTATGGATAGACTTTTATCAGGTGATGTTGGATTTGGTAAAACAGAAGTTGCTATGAATGCACTTTTAGCCACTATTTTAGATGGACATCAAGCAATTTTCGTATGTCCAACTACACTTTTAGCATCCCAACATTATCATGGGATTAAAAAAAGATTTAATGAATATGGAATAAATACAGTAAAACTAGATAGTAAAACATCTACAAAAGAGAAAGCTCATATTAAAAAAGGACTTGAAAGTGGGGAGGTGAATTTAGTTGTTGGAACGCATTCCCTTTTAGGTATAAAAGCAAAAAATTTAGCTTTAGTTATTATTGATGAAGAGCATAAGTTTGGAGTTAAACAAAAAGAGAAACTAAAAGAGCTTAGGGAAGATGTACATATTTTCTCTATGAGTGCAACGCCAATTCCTAGAACTTTGAATCTTGCCTTATCAAAACTAAAAGGTATGAGTTCCCTTTTAACTCCACCAACTCAAAGGTTAGGAGTTCGTTCTTATGTAAAAGAGTATGAAGATAAGCTTATAAAAGAGATAATTTTAAGGGAAAAAAGAAGGGGTGGCCAACTTTTTTATGTGCATAATAATATAGCTTCAATGGAAGCAAAAAAAGCAGATATTGAAGAGATTGTTCCTAATATAAAAGTTGAAATAATTCATTCAAAAATTCCACAAGCAAAATCTGAAAAGATGATTGAAGATTTTAATGATGGGAAATTTGATATTTTACTTGCAACTTCAATAGTTGAATCAGGACTTCATTTGCCAAATGCAAACTCTATTATAATTGATGGGGCTGATAGATTTGGTATTGCTGATTTACATCAATTAAGAGGTCGTGTTGGACGAGGTCATAAAGAGGGCTTTTGTTATTTTATAGTTGAAGATAAAAAGAAAATCACACCTGATGCAATAAAAAGACTTGTAGCTTTAGAGTCAAACTCATATTTAGGAAGTGGTACGGCTTTAGCCCACCAAGATTTAGAAATCAGAGGTGGTGGAAATATTATTGGTGAAGCACAAAGTGGACATATCAAGCAAATAGGTTATGGACTTTATCTTAAAATGCTTGAGGATGCCTTAGCTATTTTAGGTGGTGAATCAAAAGAAGAGAGTCAAATTGTTGATATAAAACTCTCTATTTCTGCATTTATTTCAAGTGATTATATAGTTGAAGATAGAGTTAGACTTGAACTTTATAGACGTTTAGGAAAAGCAAAATCAAAAGAAACAGTTTATGAAATAGAAGAGGAGATGGAGGATAGATTTGGTAAACCAGATATTCCAACAAAACAGTTTTTAGAGCTTATTATGATAAAAATTTTAGCTCTACAAAAAGAGATAAAAACAGTATCAAGTTATGAGATGAACATAACATTTACTAAAAAAGATGATATAAAAGAGAGTATAAAATCTCCAAGTAAAGATGATGATGATATTATTGCTACTACTTTAAAATATCTTAGAAAATAGAGCTTAATAGTTCATACAAACGCAGTTTCTTCCCTCTTCTTTAGCTTTATAAAGGGCTTCATCAGCCTCTTTATAAAGTTCACTACTACTTTTCACACTATTGGCTCTTTTTATTACTAAACCTATTGATATGGTAATATATTTATTTACTAAACTCGCTTTATGTTCAATTTTTAGATTTTCTACTTCTTCTTTTATACGACGTGCAAGCCCTATTGATTTTTCAGGATTCTCTTTTAAACAGAAAAGTATTCCAAACTCTTCTCCCCCTAATCTAAAGCCATAATCACCAGCTCTTTTCATATTTGCTAAAATCACTTTTGCAACTTTTATTAAAGTATCATCACCTTTTTGATGTCCATAATTATCATTATATTTTTTAAAATAATCAATATCAATCATTAAAAAAGTTATAAAAGAGTCTTCTCTTCTAGCTCTTTTTAACTCCTCTTCAATTTTAATATTAAAAAATCGTCTATTGTACATTTGTGTTAATTCATCAGTAATTGATAGATATTCAACTCTTTTTTTATCTGTTATATCCTGTTTAATTGCTGTATATCCAATAAGTTTATCTTTTTCAAAGTTTGGATAAATTGATATTTTTACCCAATAATATGAACCATATTTATTTTTATTTTTAAGCTCACCTGACCATGGTATATTGTTTTTGATACTTTCCCACATCTGTTTATATAACTCATTTGGCATATCTTCATGTCTAACAATATTATGGGATTTATTAATTAACTCTTCCCTTGAATATCCTGAAATATTACAAAAAGCATCATTTACATCTGTTATAATTCCTTTTGCATCAGTTGAAGAGATTATTACATTTTGATTTATAATATTAAGATAATCTTTTATTTTATTTTCTGCGGAGTTTTTTAGTTTAAGGGTTTTGTTTAAATCTTCAGCTAAAACCTTAAACTCTTTAAAGGTTAATTCATCTGAGTTTATCTCTTTAGAGCGTAGTGTTGCTGTTTTAAATGCTTCCACTAAGTTATTAATATTGATTTCAATATAAGAGGTGATTCTTCTTGAGATAAAATATACTAAAAGTATAATTATAAATAAAATAGCTAATATTGTATTTGCTTCATTAATTATAACTCTTTTTATAAGGTTTTCTTTTTCTTTTAATTCACCATCAATTTCATCAATATAAACTCCACTTCCAAGTATCCATCCCCATTTTGCATAGCTTTTAATATATCCTAGTTTTGGAAACTCTTTTTGGGTATTAAGTTTTTTAAATTGATAAAAGAAAAATCCTTCATCACTAATTTTTAATATATCTAACTGTTTTTGAAAAAGATTTTTATTTGAATATGGCATAGGTGAGGGGAGTTTTTTACCATCAAAAACTAAAGCCTTTTCATCTATTCTATTAACAAAAATATATCCATCTTCTGCAAATCTTATTGTTGCAATATACTCTAAAATATCATTTTTTAACTCTTTTTCGACATCATCTAAATATCCACCCATACCAATATGCCAGTTAAAAGGTTCAAAATGTTTAACAAAAGATAGTTTAGGATATTGAATATTGTCATTTAAATCAGGTTTTACAAAGTGAGTTTTTAAAAAACCTTCACCTTTGCTAAGTGCTATTTTACTTTGTTCTTGGATTATATATTTGCCTGTTTTATCTTGTAAATTCCATATATTTGAGTTTTCATTTAGTTTTGATTTTTTATTAAATAATACAGCTTCACCCTTATTTGAGTTAATAAAATAGTAAGTTCTTAAATCAAACTCGATATTTTTTAATGCTGTTACAATTAAATATTTAATCTCTTCATCATTTTTTGTGTTTTTATTTTCATTATAGATATTTGTTGCTATTTTATAGGCGATTAATACTCTGTTTTTTAAATCATTTTTTAGTTTATCTTCAACTTTTTGTTGTTGATACTCTATTAGTGAATAGGCTTTTTGTACTTCTCTTTTAATCTCTTCTTTCTTTAAATATAAAAACTCTTTTCTCATTTGAAGTTTTTCATTTTGAAAGTTTTGATATTCGAAAAAAATGCTAATTAAAAATGCAAATAGTGTTGATATTATTGCAGTTAAAAATATGGCTCTTAATATTAAATTTGATAATTTCATTTGAATACTTCAATTATTTTTATATTCATTATATAGTAAGTTGAATAAAAAGTTAGAAAATATGGAATAAATGTAGAGAAAAGAGTATTTTTCTCTACATTATATTAAATTATATAGTTCTCCATTTAGCAGGTCCAGTTGTATGAATTGAAACACCCTCCGTATCAACAGCCACAGTAACTGGCATATCTTTTACTTCAAATTCATAAATAGCTTCCATTCCCATCTCTTCAAATGCTAAAACTTTTGCATCTTTGATTGATTGAGAAATTAAATATGCAGCTCCACCTGTTGCTATTAAGTACATAGATTTATACTCTTTAATTAAATCAATAGTTGGTTGTTTTCGCTCAGCTTTACCAATCATACCCATGATTCCAATTTCCATCATGTCTTTAGTAAATTTATCAATTCTAGTAGATGTAGTTGGTCCTGCAGGTCCTACTTTTTCATCTCTAACTGGATCAACAGGTCCAACGTAATAGATAAATCTATCTTTTAAATCAACACCATTTGGAAGTGGCTTACCAGCATTTTTGTACTCTACAATTTTTTTGTGAGCAGCATCTCTAGCTGTTAGGATTTTTCCTGATAATAATAGTGTATCACCTGATTTAAATTGAGATAAGTTCTCTTTTGTTAAATCTTCAATATTTACTCTTTTAATAGTATCCATTGGTAATTCAATATCTGGCCAAATATCTAAATCAGGCTTGTTAAATCTAGCTGGTCCATCACCTTTTAATTTAAAGTGAATATGTCTAGTAGCAGCACAGTTAGGAATCATAGCAACAGGTAGTGATGCTGCATGACATGGATAATCTAAAATCTTAACATCAACAACAGTTGTTAATCCACCAAGACCTTGTGCTCCAATACCGATTTTATTAATATCTTCATAAAGTTTTAATCTTAACTCTTCTAAGGCATTTTGAGGACCTCTAGCTTGTAATTCATGAATATCAACGTGACCCATTAAAGACTCTTTTGCTAATAACATAGATTTTTCAGGATTTCCACCAATACCAATTCCTAAGATTCCAGGAGGACACCAACCAGCACCCATTTGTCTTACATTATCCATAACCCAGTCATAGATTGAATCAGATGGATTTAATACAGCAAATTTAGATTTATTTTCACTTCCTCCACCTTTTGCAGCAACTGTAATATCTAATTCATCAGAGTTATCAACTGTCACATGAATAACAGCTGGAGTATTGTTTTTTGTATTAGTTCTAGCTCCTGCTGGGTCACTAACAACTGAATATCTTAATGTATTATCAGGATCTGTATAACCCTTTGCAACACCTTCATTTAATAAATCAACTAACTCTTTTTTGATATCTAAATTAGCTTTTAATCCAACTCTTACAAAAATATTAACTGATCCTGTATCTTGACAAAGTGGTCTATGCCCCATAGCACACATTTTTGAATTAATTAAAATTTGACCAATAGCATTTTTTGCAGCTTCACTTTTTTCATTTTCATAAGCTTCAACCATACCTTTTACGAAATCCTCTGGATGGTAAAATGATATATACTGACATGCATCAGCAATACTATCTATAATATCTTGTTCTGTAATTTTCCCCATAATTAAATACCCTTCTTATTAAATTTTTTTATTATAACGAATAATAGTTTATCTTCCCAAGTCTAAAATATAATTTATAAAATCACTAGTAGTTTATTGAATATTTTTGTAACACATTTATTAATAAAGTGTTAACTTTGTATTCAAATATCGTTAAAAGGATAGTGTCATAATTCTATTATCAAAAAATGAGGAGATTATTATGAGAAAAAAAGTTTTAGGAATTTTTTTATTAGGAAGTGTTATTGCAACATCAGTTGTTGCAGGAGATTATAAAAAAGGTGATTGTGATTTTAAAAGAGATGGACATTGTAATATGAAAATGGAGAAGAGAGACTCTTCGAGAACTATGCATTTTGGTATTTTAAGAGCGGTGCATAATTTGGATTTATCAGTAGAACAAAAGAGTAAAATAAGAGATATTATGGAAAATACAAAACCAAAATTTGAATCTTATGCTAAAGCTTTTGATGATAACAAATTTAACAAAGATGTTTATATTGATATTTCTATGAATAAATATAAAAATATGATAGAATTTAAAGCAACTTTAATAGAAAAAATTTATACTGTTTTAACAGATAATCAAAAAACTGAACTTAGAGATTTATTAGAAAAGAGTTCAAACCAGCCAAGAAAAGGTATGAAAAATGATAAACATTGTAATGGTGGAAGATGATGCTGAACTAGCAGAGGTTTTGACACAATATTTAAGCAAGTTTAATATAAACGTGACAAATTACGAAGAGCCATTTTTGGCTCTGAGTTCTTTAAAAATCAATAAATTTGATTTAATTATATTAGATTTAACTCTTCCTGGAATGGATGGATTAGATGTTTGTAAAGAGATAATAGCAAATCACGATATTCCAATTATTATATCAAGTGCTAGAAGTGATATTACAGATAAAGTAACAGCACTTCAACTTGGAGCTGATGATTATTTACCAAAACCTTACGATCCAAGAGAGTTAGAAGTTAGAATTAAAACTATACTAAGAAGATATAACACTTCAGCAAAAGTTGAGGAGAAGCCACTTAAAATATTTATTTTTGATGAAGAGAAAAAAGAGATTACAAAAGATGGAAAGTTTATTAAATTAACAGCTGCTGAGTATGAGGTTTTATCACTACTTATAAGACGTGAGGGTTTTGTAGTTTCAAGAGATGATATTTTTGAAAATAGTGATTTATTAAATAGTGATTATGATAATGTAGGTTCACTAGCTGTTATAATAAATAGAATAAGACATAAAATAGAGGATAATCCAAAATCACCACAATATCTTCACACAATAAGAGGTATGGGGTATAAATTTATACAATGAGAAAAGAATCAATATTTTTTACCATAACAATTGGATTTGTAATATCACTTTTTTTAGTAATTGCAAGTTTTATTGTTTTGGTACTTCATACACAAGATGAAAAAGATAAACATTTATCAAGAAAATATCTACCTGTTGCAAAAATGGTTTTAGAACAACAAAGAAAAAATGGCTTAACAAAGGTATTTGTAGAGTCCTTATCAAATATGGATATGGAGTTTATAAATGATGTTGGACAAATGAGAGCTATTTTATATAATCCAAAAACAAATGTAATATTAGAGAGAAGATTTAAATCTATATTAGTTAGAGTTTTGAATATAAATGATGAAAGCTTTTTGTTTATAAAAAATGATAGATTTGAGATATTGTTTAAAGATACTGATTATAAGCATGTAAATCCGCTTATATACTTAATCGTGGTTTTTGGAATTTTATTTATAGCTGTTGTATTATCATTTATTACCACTTGGAAAAAACTATACCCTTTAAAACTTCTAAAAGACAAGGTGAAAAATCTAGGTGATGAGAATTTTGATTTTGATTGCTGTAATACAAAAGCACAAGATGAGGTATCTTTATTGGCAATTGAGTTTAAAAATACAGCAAAGAAACTTAAAGATATAAAAGAGTCAAGAAATGTATTTATTAGAAATATTATGCATGAGCTTAAAACTCCAATTACAAAAGGAAAATTTTTAAGTGAGCTTGAAAATAGTGAAGAGAATGCAGAAAAGATGAAAAGAGTATTTTCAAGACTTGAAGCTTTGATTAATGAGTTCACTTCAATAGAAGAGTTAATCTCTTCAACTAAAAATGTAGAAAAAAACTATTATTTTTTAGGTGATATTTTAGATAATGCTATAGATATTCTAATGCTTGATGAAGATTTAATTAAAATGCAGTATGAAAATAAGAAACTATTTATAAACTTTAAACTTTTTTCTGTTGCTGTTAAAAATTTAATTGATAATGCAATTAAATATTCACATGATAAAAAAGTAACAATAAAAACAGAAGGTGATGATATAGTTTTTGAAAATCATGGGGAAGAGTTAGAGCATCCACTTGAAAACTATTTTGAACCATTTTTTGCAAATCAAAGTAAATCTAAAAATGGTTTTGGCTTAGGTTTATATATTGTAAACTCTATTTTAAAAGCAAATGATTGTACTTTAAAATATAAATTTAAAGATGGAATAAATAGTTTTATTATTACAAAACTTGAGAAAAAGGATTTCTAATTTTTGATATAGCAATAATTGGTGCAGGTGCTAGTGGTTTAATGCTAGCATCTTTACTTAAAAATAAAAATGTCTGTTTAATAGATACAAATGCAAAAATCGGTGCAAAAATAAAAGTATCAGGTGGAGCAAAATGTAATATTACAAATAAAAATGTTAGTGAAGATAACTATTTAGGGGATGAAAGTTTTGTAAAATCAGTTTTAAAAGAGTTTTCAAATAAAGATTTATGTGACTTTCTAAAAAAAGAAGAGTTAATTTTTAAAATAAATGAAAAAATAGTAAAAGGTACATATTTTTGTAATACTTCCCAAGATGTAATTGATATGTTTTCAAAGTTAATTAGAGGAAAAAAACTTTTTTTAAATAGTGAAGTGTTGGATATAGATTTTGATAAACACTATAAAATAAAAACGCAAAATCAAATAATTGATGCAAAAAAAGTAGTAATTGCAAGTGGAGGATTAAGTTATGCCTCATTGGGTGCTTCTTCTTTAGCTTTTGATATTGCAAAGAAATTTGAACACAATATAAATAGTTTAAATCCAGCACTTGTAGGATTTACTGTTCAAAAAGATCAATTTTGGTTTAAAAATCTAAGTGGTGTATCTTTATTTGTAAAAAGTTTTGTTGAAAATAAAGTATTTGAGGGAAATATTCTTTTTGCCCATAAAGGAATAACAGGTCCTGTAATTTTAAACTCATCTTTATATTGGAAAAAAGGAAAGATGAAAATTGATTTTTTACCAAATAAGAGTTTTAAATCCTTTTTAAAAGGTAATAAAAATATCTCTTCAAGTTTTAATTTGCCAAAAAGATTTATGCAAGAGTTTTTAAAATCAATTGAACTTGAAGATAAAGCTATTAGTTCATTAAGTAAAGAAGAGTTATCAAGATTAGAGCTTTTAAAAAACTATGAGTTTGCTCCAGCTGGAAATTTTGGCTATACAAAAGCTGAGGTTACAAGAGGTGGTATTAGTGTTGATGAAATTGATGTAAATAGCATGGAGAGTAAACTACAAAAAGATTTATACTTTTTAGGTGAGGCTTTAGATGTAACAGGTGAGCTTGGTGGTTATAATTTTCAGTTTGCTTTTTCATCAGCTTATGTTTGTGCAAAAGGTTTAAATAAATGTGTTTAGTTATCTCAATGCTTAGCTTTGTAATTGCCTATAACTTTTATGATGAAGCAAATCTAACTCCATCTTTAATAAGTCTATCAATAGGTCTATTTTTTCTTCTTTTAATGATTAGAAATATTAATAAAGAGAGAAATAAAAGAAAAGACTAAATTTTTTTTGCTACAATCCCAATACTAAAACAAAGGGAAATATGTTGAAAATTGCATTTATTGGTGATATTGTAGGAAGACCTGGTAGAAAAATTATAGAACAAAATCTAAAAAAAATAAAAGAAAAATATCAAATAGATTTTGTAATAGCAAATGGAGAGAATGCAAGTCATGGATTTGGACTAACTCCAAAAAATGCAAATGAACTTTTTAATGCAGGAATTGATTTAATAACAGGAGGAAATCACTCTTTTGATAAGAAAAAAGAGATGATATCTTTACTTGAATCACAAAATGTAATAAGACCTGCAAACTACCCTTTAGGAGTTCCTGGAGATGGTTATAAAATCTTTGAAATTAATGGTGAAAAATTAGCTGTTTTAAATTTGATGGGTAATTTTTCCATGCCAACATGTGACAATCCTTTTAACAAAGCTAGTGAAATTATAAAAGAGTTTCAAGAAGAAAATATCAAAAATATCTTTATAGATATTCATGCAGAAGCAACTAGTGAAAAAAGAGTAATGGCTATGATGTTTAAAGGAAAAGTAAGTGGTATTTGTGGAACTCATACTCATGTTGGAACTGATGATTTACAAATAATTGATGGAACAACATACTTAACAGATATTGGACTTACAGGTTGTAGAGATAATGTAATTGGAATGGATGCTAAAATTCCAATAGAAAAAGCAACCACCGGACTTGGGGGACACTTTGATATTCCAAATAATTGCAAATCAATTTTACAAATATTAGTTATGAATTTGGAAAATGGAAAATCAACAGATGCCTTTAAAATAAAAGTTTTGTGTAATAAAAAAGAGGAAATTATAACAAAGGCTATTGTTGAATAGTATTTCCAACTCTTATGATTTATTTCTTTTTTTAAAAGAACAAATTACAATTGATGAAAAATATAAATATTGGTGGCCCTCAAATAGTGATTTTGAAGTTTTTGTAGGTGCTATATTAACTCAAAATACAAAATGGACAAATGTAGAAAAATCTTTGAGAAACTTAAAAGAGTTAGATGTTTTAAAACTTGAAAAATTAAAAGATATTGATATAGAACTTTTAATAGAAAAAATTGCTCCAAGTGGTTTTAAAAATCAAAAATCTCTTCGTATTAAAAAAATTTGCCAAAATATTTATGATGAGTTTGGTGATTTTGAAAACTTTAAAGCAAATGTGTGTAGAGAATGGTTACTTTCACAAAAAGGAATAGGACCTGAAACAGCAGATGCAATTTTGTGTTATTCTTGCCACAAAGATGAGATGGTTGTGGACTCTTATACAAATAGACTTCTTAAAACTTTTGGTTTTGAGTTTGAATCTTATGAAGATTTAAAATCTTGGTGTGAATATGGAATTAATGAAAATTTTGATAATATAATAACGTTTTATGACTATGAAATATCATTAAATATGATATATTGTAGGTTTCATGGAAAAATTGTAGAGTTTATGAAAAATCAAAAAAGATAATCCAAGGGTTTAAAATATGATTATTATTCCACAAACAAAAGGTGGCGTTGGAAAATCAACAGTTGCAATGCAAGTGATAGCTCCATATTTGTATAAAAAACATGGAAAAAAAGTTACTTACATCGAAATAGATGATGAAAACAATGATAGCAAATCATTTACTACAACTCAAATTGTTAATAAAAGAATGCTAAGAACAAATAAAGTAAGTGAATTAGATGAACTTATTTTAATGGATGATAATCATGAAATTATAGTTGATGTTGGTGGAAATAAAACATCAAGTTTAGTTTTAGATGAGATAAAAAAAGTTGGTTCTTTTGGAAACTTAAAATGGATTATACCTTTAGGTGATGGTGAACTTGATGGTAAAAATGCAATTACTACCATGAAAAAAATTAAAAAAATTGAAGATAATCCTGAAGCAAATATTGCTTTTGCACTTAATCGAGCAATTTCCATGGAAAAAGATTATATAGAAGAGCAGTTCATAAACTTTTTTGGTCATAAATATTTAGATTCAAATACAGTTATGTCTGATTTTTTAAAAGAGCCTAGCTATTTTCCTGTAAAAAATGACAAAGTAATTACAATGAGTAGATACTTAGGAAGCACAGTTTGGGAAATGGCACACAATAATGCTAACTTTACAGAAAAAGCTTTAAAAGCAAAAGAAGAGGGCGATGTTGAGGGTGCTAAAAAGTATATATTTTTTAGAAGATTACAATCTGAAGCACAAGATTATGTTTTAAATGTATTAAATCCAATCTTTCATGAATTAGATAGATGGTTAGATAAAAAATAGTATGAGTGATATGAGTTTTAAACAAGCAAAAGAGCTTGTTGAAAAAATAGAATTATCTGAATTAACACTAAAAAAAACAGTACAAGATATAGAAAAATCTACACAAAATTTTAGTGAAACACTTAAAAAACAAGAGTATGTTTTAAAGCAACTTCCTATAACTGATAAAAAATTAAATACATTAAAACTTTTAATTGTATTGCATGTTGGTTTTATAGCAGGTGTTTTAGTTGGCGTATTTTTATTTAAATAATTAGGAAATATTTAATGGGTAAACAAGAAAAAATTGTATCAATGTTCAATGAAATAGCAGGTACTTATGATGTAGCAAATAGAGTTTTAAGTATGGGAATAGATAAAACATGGAGAAATAAAGCTTGTGATTTAGCTTTCTCTTTTTATGATAAAAATAGCATAGAAAAAATTATTGATGTTGCTTGTGGAACAGGTGATATGCTTACTACTTGGGATAAAATTGCTAAAAAAAATAGTATAAATATTGGAAGTAGAACAGGTGTTGATCCAAGTGTTGGTATGATGGATGTAGCTCGTGTTAAACTTCCTGAAGTTGAGTTTATTGAAGCTGGAGCTGAAGCTATGCCTTTAAAAAGTAGCGAAGCTGATATTATCTCTATTTCTTATGGTATTAGAAATGTTGTTAAAAGACAAGAGGCTTTTAATGAGTTTGCTAGAGTATTAAAAAAAGATGGTCTTTTAGTAATTTTAGAGTTTACTAAAAATGAAAAAACTAATCCACTTGATTATGTAACTGATTTTTATATGAATAAAATCTTACCAACTTTAGGTGGAATTATCTCAAAAAATAAAGAGGCTTATACATATTTACCAAACTCAATTGATGAGTTTTTAACGCAAGATAATTTATGTGCTGAATTAAAAGAAGCGGGATTAGAACCTATTTATGTAAAAGGTTTTTCTATGAATATTTCAACACTATTTATTGCAAGAAAGATATAAAAAATAGATATGAATCAGCCAATTTCTGTCTCAACATTAAATAATCAAATAAAATCACTCTTAGAAACTACCTTTATTGGAGTTTTTGTTGAGGGTGAAATCTCGAATTTAACTTACCATAACTCAGGTCATATTTACTTTTCTATAAAAGATGAAAACTCAACAATTTCATGTGTTATGTTTAGAGGAAATGCCCAATATTTAAAATTTAGATTAGAAGTTGGACAGAAAATTACAGTTTCAGGAAGTATTACAGCATATATTCCAAGAGGAAACTATCAATTAATGTGTACAAAAATTGAACCCTCAGGAAAAGGCTCTTTGGCACTTGCTTTTGAGCAATTAAAAGAGAAACTACAAAAAGAGGGTTTATTTGATATTAGCTATAAAAAAAAGCTTCCAAAATATCCTAAAACAATTGCCATAGTAACTTCACCAACAGGTGCTGCTATTGAAGATATGAAAAAAGTAGCTAGTAATAGATGGCCACTTTGTAAACTTATTTTAATACCAACCTTAGTTCAAGGAGAGGGTGCTAAATTTGATATTGTTGAGTCAATTAAAAGAGCCGATTTTATCTCTCCTGATTTGATAATAGTTGGACGTGGTGGTGGAAGTATTGAGGATCTTTGGGCTTTTAATGAAGAGATAGTTGCACGTGCAATTTATGAGGCAAAAGCACCCATAATATCAGCTGTTGGACATGAGAGTGATTTTGTTATATCTGATTTTGTTGCTGATGTAAGAGCTGCAACTCCATCAAATGCTATGGAGCTATCACTTCCTGATAAAAATGAGCATTTTATCTATTTGGATAATCTATATCAAGAGTTCCAAAATAGTTTTAAAAGAGTAATTTATAATAAAGAACAGAGTGTTTTAAACTATCGAAAATATTTTGAACAACACTCTTTAGATAAAAAATTCTCTTTTATTCAAAAAGAGATTGATATGTTAAAATCTAATTTTAATCGAACATATTTACAAATCTTAAGACAAAAAGATAGTGAAATTAAGTATTTAAAAAACTCTTATGAAAGTAATCATCCTGATAAAAAAAACAAAGATGGTTATGTACAAATTTCAAAAAATAATAGTTTAATAAGTTTAAATTATGTTAAGATAGATGATGAAATAACACTACAAACTTCAAAAATATCTGCAAGATGTAGGATTTTGGATATTAAAAACCTATAAAATTTAAGATATATATTGTAAAATATAACAAAACTAGATAGAATATAATTTTGATAAATTAAATAAAAGATTATAGTCTCACGTAGGAGTTGAAATCATATGGAAAATAATAACCACGAAAAAAAAGAGATAATAAATTACGCTAGTACAAGTGAGTATATGAAGTTTGTTTTAGGTTCTATGCAGTATGCTATTGAATTGCCTAAAATAAGAGAGATTTTAACTTACCCCGAAATGATTACAGTTTTACCTAATGTTCCTGAATATGTTAAAGGACTTATAAATTTAAGAGGTGATGTTGTGCCTGTTTTAGATTTAAGAGTTAAATTCAACACAGGTGAAATTAAGAATAATGAAAATACAGCTGTTATTGCAGTTGTAACTAAAGATAAAAGAATGATAGGAATTGTTGTTGATAAAGTTGATGACGTTCAAAGGTTAGATTTATCTATGCTAGCACCTGTATCTGAAATAGGTTCAGCTATCTCTTCAAAATATTTAAAAGGTTTTGTAAGATTAGATAATAATGAAATGTTGGTAATAATGGATATTGAAGCCGTTGTTGCAAAATCTGAATTAGAATAAAAAGATAGGTTAAAGATGTCAGGAACATTACAAGAAAATATTATTAATTTAAAAAAATTAAAGTTTTTATTTGTTGAAGATGAAAAAGATTTATTAGATATTATTGCAGAAACTTTGCAAAAACTCGAAGTTAATTTTTTAACTGCTTCTAATGGTGAAGAGGGTTTAGAGATTGTAAAAAACAATAGCGACATAGATATTGTTGTTACTGATATTAGTATGCCTATTATGAATGGTATTGAGATGATTAAATTGATAAAAGAGATTTATCCTGAAATGAATATTGTCGTAATGACAGCTCATACTGAATCAAAATATATTAGTGATGTTGCACAATTAGGAGTAAATGATTACTTATTAAAGCCATTTGATTTTATTAAATTTATTGAATTAATAAGCGATAAAAAGATTAAATAGTATGGCACTTGATAAAACTCTTTTAAAAAAATTATCAATTTTATATGTGGAAGATGATGAAACAATAAGAACAGAATTATCATCTTTATTAAGTAATTTTTTTAATGAGGTCTTTATTGCAAGCGATGGACTTGAGGGCTTAAATGTTTATAAAAATAATAAGAAAAAAATAGACTTAATAATCAGCGATATTACTATGCCTAAGATGTCAGGTATAGATATGGTTAAGGAGATTAGAGAGTTTGATAATGAAATTGCAATTATTTTTGCAACAGCTTATTCAGATAAAGAGTTTTTGATTGATTCTATTAAATTAAAAATCTATAACTATATTATAAAACCAATAGATATTAGAGGTTTATTAGCCTCAATTGGTGAACTAGCACAAACACTTCATACAAAAGAGATAATTGATAATAAAAACAAAGAGTTAGCCGAATTTAAAGAGGCAATTGATGCTAGTAGTATAGTAATAAAAACAGATACTCATATGAAAATAACTTATGTTAATTCACATTTCTGTAAGGTAACGGGATATAGTTCAGATGAATTAATAGGTAAAAACTTTTTACATTTAAAGCATCAAGATAGTGATAAATCTATTTATAATAATATGTATGAAAATGTTTTAAATAATAAAATGTGGAATGGAAAACTAAAGCAAGTTACAAAAGAGGGTGTTGTTTTTATAGTTGATTCATACATGATTACAAGCCATGATGAAGATGGAAATATTGTTGGTTCTATTATTATTCAAAGAGATATTACAGAAGATACTAAAAAACAAAGACAAGTACAAATTGCACTTATGAAAGAGAAAAGTGATATTTTCATAAAAAGTAAAGAGAATTTTGCTAAAAAAAGTATAACAATAAATAAACTTGAAAGTGAAAAAAAAGAGCTTGAACAAGTTGTTAAAAATGCTGAAACAGAAAAAGATAAATTTCTTTATTTAGTTGGTAAATATCAATCTGATATTAAAAAACTTAAAGCAAGAGTCTCTGAGTTTGAAAAAACACAATCTTCTCAAGTTAGTGGAATTAATGTATTAAGAATACAAAAAGAGAATGCTGATTTAAGAATTGAGGTTAAAAGATTAAAAGATAGATTAGAAAATCTTTTAGAAGATATGCAAAAAAGAGTAAATCAAACTAAGGTAACCGCTGATATTCAAATTGAAGATTTAGAAAGAGAATTATTTGAATGTAGGGAAAAACTTAAAAATATGGGTAATGAGCAAACACTAATTCAAAAAGTTGATTATTGGAAAGAGAAAGCTAAAGTTGAGACTCTTAAAGTTGATGATTTAGAGCAAAAAATTATGAGACACGCTGACAAATCACTTCTTACAAAGATATTTGGTTCGAAATAAAGTAAAAATTACTTTATTTCTATTGATATGATTTTTTGATCTTGAAGTGGTTTATCTCCACCATATTTACCTGAAGTTGGAACATTTTCTATTTTTCTAACAACATCCATACCATTTTTTACATAACCAAAAATTGTATATCCACCATTTAACCAGTGAGTAACTGTTGTAGTTATAAAAAACTGACTTCCATTTGTATCAGGACCTGCGTTTGCCATGGCTAAAATTCCAGCTTTATCAAAAACTGCATTAGGTGCATACTCATTTTTAAAAGGTTTTCCCCATATAGATTCACCACCTCGTCCAGTTCCTGTTGGGTCACCACCTTGAATCATAAAGTTTTTAATAACCCTATGAAATATAAGATTATTATAGTAACCATTTTTAGCATGAGTTACAAAATTCTCAACAGCTTTAGGTGCTATATCAGCTCGTAACTCTATTTCGATTTCACCTTGTGAAGTTTTTAATATTGCAGTTGGATTACTAGCAAATAGTAACACTGACATTGATATTAATAATATTAACTTTTTCATTAAAATCCTTAATTTTATTTAAAAATTGAGTATAATATTAAAGTTTTTAAGATTTTATTAAAAAGCACTTTTATATCAATTTAATTTTTATTTGATAAAATTCAGCAAATTATATTTTCAAGCCTTTTTATAAAGAACACCTTAAAGAATAAGGGAATTTAAAAAAAGCAATACTTTATTAACAACAAATTTTAAAAGAACATTTTCAAGATGTAAATCTTGATTTTGTTTGATTTTAAAAGTACTTTAAAAAAATCTAGAATTTAAATTTAGATCAAAGTATTTTTATAATCAAACACTATGTTTGGTTAAACAATTAGGTACAGTAATAGCTATTTTTTGATTGCTATTATAAGTGATTTTAGTACTAACTTGAGATCTTTAACATTTTACTGTTTATGACTTTGCGAATACACGATTTGGATTGTATGGTGTGTTATATTTAA
>CBFIGT010000040.1:0-17687 GCA_965662175.1 Arcobacter sp.
TTTATTTACAATAGTTTCACTATTTTTTATTCAAGGTTTACTGGAAACAATCTCTTATTATATTCAGATTTCTGGATATTAAAAAATTACAAGGTCTTTTTGACCTTGTAAAAGTTAGTTAGAATTTCTCATTCCTTGTCCCATACCTTTTTGAGACTTTTTTTCATTCATATGTTTCATTTGTCCTTCTAAAAGTTCTATTTTTGATAGTTGTTTGTCTCCATTACTATCAAAGTATTCAAAAGAGGGAGCATTTCCTGCATTTCTCATTGGCATACCTTGTTGGGCTTTTAATTCCATTTTTTTTGCTCTTAAATCATAGAATTCAGACTCACTAACAAAACCATTTTTATCAGTATCATAATCTTCAAAACTCATAGGACCTTTTTTTGATAAGTCAGTAGCACTCAATGATACTACAAAAATTGATGAACATAGTGCTAAAAAAGCAATATTTGAGAACTTCATAATAACCTCCTTGTATAAATTATCTAATTATACTCTTTTATTTATAATAAAGTAAGTTATTAAAAATAATTTTATATAACCAAATATAAAACCATAACCTGCTACAATCTTTTTTACTAAAAAATAAGGATATATTTTGAGAACAATAAGTGTTGCGCACTCTCCTGATGCTGATGATATATTTATGTATTATGCTATAAAGTTTGGTTGGGTTACTCCTAAAGATACAATTTTCACAAATATTGCAGATGATATTGAGAGTTTAAATCAGGCTACTTTAAAGGGTGAGTATGATATTTGTGCTATCTCTTTTGCACTTTATCCTTTTGTTAAAGATGATTATGCACTTTTAAGAACAGCTGTTTCATTTGGAAATGGTTATGGACCAAAACTTGTAAGAAAAAAAACTACTAAATTGAAAAGAAATTTTAAAGTAGCACTTAGTGGAGAGTTTACAACTAATGCACTTTTGTTTAAAATTGCTTATCCAAATGCTAGAATTACTTATATGAACTTTTTAGAGATAGAACAAGCTGTTCTTGATGGAGTTGTGGATGCTGGTGTTTTAATTCATGAATCAATTTTAACCTATGATGAGAGTTTGGAAGTTGAAAAAGAGATTTGGGATATTTGGCAAGAGTTAGCTGGAAAAGAGTTACCCCTGCCTCTTGGTGGAATGTGTTTAAGACGGTCTATTCCTTTAAACTATGCTATTGATTATGAACAAACATTAATAAAAGCAGTTAAAGTGGCTAATAGTAATAAAGGCTTATTATCTAAAATGTTAATTGAGCAAAATTTAATAAGAGTAGATGCACCAACATTGGATAAATATTTAGACCTTTATGCAAATGATGATTCAATTGACTTAAGTGATATTCAATATGATGCTTTGGATAAACTTTATGAACTAGGATATAAACACGGCTTTTATGAAAACCTAATAAAATCACGTGATTTTTTAATACCATCTGAGTATAAAGAATTAAGAGAAAAATAATTGTCAAAAAACTACTTTGAAAAGATAAATTTTAAAAAGTACTCTTCAATAAAAATAGGTCCTGAAGTTGATGTTTTAAATATCAATGAAATTGGAGATTATAGTGAGTATCAAATAATTGGACAAGGAAATAATATCCTTGTTTCAAATACTCCTCCAAAGTTTGCAAGACTTGGAAAATCATTTGATTATATTGAATTAAAAGATGATAAACTCTATGTTGGATGTGCTACAAAGTCAGGGAAGCTTTTTAATTATGCTAAAAAACATAATTTAGCTAATTTTGAGTTTTTAGGTAATTTACCTGGAAATTTGGGTGGTTTAATTAAAATGAATGCAGGTTTAAAAGAGTGGGAAATATTTAATTATATAGATTCAATTAAAACAAAAGATGGGTATATTAAAAAAGAGAGTATAGAGTATGCATATAGGTTTACAAATATAAACACTATTGTTTATGAATTAGTTTTTAATATAAGTTATGGATACTCAAAGCAGATGAATGAACTTTTTAAATCAATGAGGTCAAATCAGCCACATACTCCAAGTGCTGGAAGTTGTTTTAAAAATCCACAAGGTGATAGTGCTGGAAGATTAATAGAGCAAGCTGGATTAAAAGGTTTTGCTCAAAATGGAATGTCATTTTCAAATATTCATGCTAACTTTTTAGTTAATGATGGAGATGGAAGCTTTGAAGATGCAATTTATTTAATAGAATTGGCAAAAAAAAGAGTAAAAGAGAAGTTTAATATAGATTTACAAATGGAAGTTCTTGTTTATTAAGAAAGCTAGCTTAATTAAATTACTTAAGAGGTTTTAATCTAAATATGATAGAATTCAAATTCGAAAAAAATTAGAGGGGTTATTTTTATAGTGAAAAATTTAGTTATCGTAGAGTCACCAGCAAAAGCAAAAACAATATCGAAATTCTTAGGAAGTGACTATAAAGTCATGGCATCCATGGGGCATGTAAGAGATTTGCCAAAATCAAAGTTAGGTTTTGACCCTGATAAAAACTTTGAACCCCAATATCTAATTTCTACAGATAAAAGAAAAGTAATTGCTGATTTAAAAAAAGAGATAACAAAAGATACAACTATTTACCTCGCAGCCGATGAGGATAGAGAGGGAGAAGCCATAGCATGGCACTTAATCCCTGCACTTAAAGTCGAAAAAAACCCTCTAAAAAGAATAGTATTTCATGAGATTACAAAGGGTGCTATTTTAGAAGCATTGGATAATCCAAGAGAAGTAAACCAACATTTAGTAGATGCACAACAAGCAAGAAGAATCTTAGATCGTGCTGTTGGATATGAACTTTCACCACTTTTATGGAAAAAAGTAAGATATGGTTTAAGTGCTGGAAGAGTTCAAAGTGTTGCTGTTAGAATTATTGTTGATAGAGAGAATGAAATAAGAGCATTTATCCCAGAAGAGTTTTGGAAAATAAAAGCTGATTTTTTAAATCCTGAACTAAAAACAGAATTAGCAAAAATTAATGGAAAAGTTAAAAAAGTAAAAAATGAAGCTGAAGCTAGAGAGATTGAAAGCTCATGTAATCAAGGTGATTTTGAGTTATTTGATATTGATGAAAGTGAAAGCAAAAGAAATCCAGCAGCTCCTTTTACAACATCAACACTACAACAAGAAGCTTCTAGAAAACTAGGATTTTCAGTAAAACAAACAATGATAGTAGCTCAACAACTATATGAGGGAAATGTTGGAAATATTCCAAATCAAACAGGTGGTTTGATAACATATATGAGAACAGACTCACTAAATCTTTCAAAAGTTGCAACAAGTGCTGCAAAAGAGGTTATTGAAAAAGAGTATGGAAAAGAGTTTTCTTTATCTAAGCCTAGAGTTTATAAATCAAAAGCAAAAGGGGCTCAAGAGGCTCACGAAGCAATTCGTCCAGTTGATTTAAGCTTGAAACCAAGTATGATAAAAGCCTATGTTGATAATGCTCAGTATAGACTTTATAGCCTAATTTGGAAAAGAACTTTAGCAACACAAATGCAAGTTGCAAAAATAGCAAATACAACATATAAAATAAGTGCCGGAAAAGATAAAGAGTATGAGTTCCAAATAAAGGGACAAAGAATTATATTTCCAGGTTTTATGAAAGTATATACTGAGGGAAGCGATAATCCTGAAGCAGCACTTGATAGTAGCGAAAAAATATTACCAACAATAAAAGTTGGTACAAAACTAGAGCTTGAAAACTTAATTACTGAACAAAATTTTACAAAACCACCTGCACGTTATACAGAGGCTAGTTTGGTTAAAAAACTAGAGAGTGAGGGAATTGGAAGACCATCAACTTATGCTCCTACTATTTCAACTATTCAACAAAGAGAGTATGTAGTAAAAACTGAAGATAAAAAACTAGCACCAACACCAACAGGTGAAGTTGTTAATAGCTTTTTAGTTGACCATTTTCCTCATATTGTGGATTTAGGATTTACAGCAAGAGTTGAAGAGGAGTTTGATAATATCGCTGATGGAAAAATTGCATGGCAACAAGTTATGGAAGAGTTTTATGGTGATTTCAAAAAAACTATTAATGAAAAAGAAGAGAGCGTAAATAAAGAGGATTATCTTCAAATTAGAGAAATAGGAACTGATCCAAAATCAGGGAAACCTGTAAGTGCTAGAGTTGGAAGATTTGGACCTTTTATTCAAATTGGTACTAAAGATGATGAAGAAAAACCACTATTTGTAGCAATTCCTGACCATCTTAATATGGATACAGTTACTTTAGATGAAGCAATGTTTTTATTTACTCTTCCAAGGGTTGTAGGACAAACAGAAAGTGGAGAGGATATTAAAGCTAATATTGGAAGATTTGGTCCATATTTACAAGTTAAGACTAAATATTACTCTTTAAAAGAGGATGATCCTTATAAAATAGAGTTACCAAGAGCATTAGAGCTTATTAAACAAATTGATGAAGAGAAAGCTAAAGCAACTATTAAAAACTTTGAAAAAGAGAAAATTCAAGTTTTAATTGGAAGATATGGTCCATATATTAAACAAGGTAGAAAAAACTTTAAAATACCAAAAGGTAAAGAGGCTGAAAAGTTAACTTTAGAAGAGTGTTTAGAGATTATAGAAAATGATCCAAAAAATAAATCAGCTAAAAAAACACCTGTTAAAAAAGCACCTGCAAAAAAAGCTGCCACAAAAGCAAGTCCTGCTAAAAAAACAACAAAAAAACCAGCAGCAAAAAAGTCAAGTAAAAAAGAGAGTTAAATGAAAATAGCTCTCTTATCAGATAGTCATAGGGCAGTTGATTATACTAAACTAGCTATTGAATTTTTGAAAGATAAAGGTGCTCAATATTTAATTCATGCGGGTGATTTATGTATTGAGGATAATTTAAAACTATTAAAAGATTCTGATTTACCATATATTAGCGTTTTTGGAAATAATGATAGATCTTTAGTTCATCTTTCAAATGAATATAAGATAGAAAAAGAGCCTTACTATTTTAAGATAAAAGATGTAAAGTTTAAACTTATGCATCTTCCTTTTTATATGCAAGGTGATGATAGTGATGTTGTTGTTTTTGGCCATACACATGAGTTTGAATCTGAGTACAATAATGGAACTTTGTTTTTAAATCCAGGTGAAATCTGTGCTAGAGAAAAACCAAAAAGTGAATGTGTATTGCTAGAAATTAAAGAGAATGAGTATATAATTGAATACTACTCAAGAGATATAAATGAAAAAGAATTTGTAAAAAAAGAGATAAAATATGAGCGAAACAAATAATAAAGAGATTTTTTTATGTGCTATTTGTAATATAGAGAGTGGTACATGTAATGAAGACTGTAAATTTTGTTCACAAAGTGTAAAGTATAAAGCAGATATTCAAAGATATAAAAGAAAAGATATTGAACAAATTGTAGAAGAGGCTAAAAGAGCTAGAGCAAATGGTGCTAATGGTTTTTGTTTGGTAACTGCTGGAAAAGGCTTAGATGAGAAAAGATTAGAGTTTGTTGTTGAGGCTGCTAAAGCTGTAAAGAGAGAGAATTTAGGATTAATCTTAATTGCATGTAATGGAACTGCAAATAAAGAACAACTTCAAACCTTAAAAGATGTGGGAGTTGATGCTTATAATCATAATTTAGAAACAGCAAGGGATTTTTATCCCGAAATTGTTACAACTCATACTTGGGATGAACGATATGAAACTTGTAAAAATGTTAAAGAGGTTGGATTAAGACTTGTGTGTGGTGGAATTTTTGGCTTGGGTGAAACTCAAGAACAAAGAGTATCTATGCTTGAATCAATAGCATCACTTGACCCTTGGAATGTACCTTTGAACTTTTTTATTCCAAATAAAGCTTTACCAATTGAAGCTAGTACAATTACTAGAGAAGAGGCTTTTGCTTTAATTGAGTTAGCACGAAAAACAATACCTAATGCAAAGAAAATAATGGTTGCCGGAGGTAGAGAGTTGATGTTTGGTGAAGAACAGTATAAAATTTTTGATAAAGGTGCAAATGCATTTGTTATTGGAGATTATTTGACAACTACTGGTAGAACTCCTGCTGAAGATATTAAAGAGTTAGAAAAGCAAGGAATCACAGTCATAAGAGAAATAGAGTAGTTTAGGAATAGTTAATGCTTGAAGAAATTCTAATTATAATCTCAATATCATTGATAATATTTGTATCTCCGTTAATTTCTAAATTAACAAGAATACCTACAATCCCTGTTGAGATTATGTTGGGAGCTTTGGCGGTATATTTCTCTTTTATCGTAGAGCATACTATTTTTGAGCTTGTTGCAGAGTTGGGTTTTTTATATTTGATGTTTTTAGCAGGTCTGGAAGTTGATTTAAAGAAAATCATAAATTCAGACCCCTTAATTTTAAAAAAATCCTTGCTTTATAATGTTGTTTTATTTACCCTCTCTTTCTTAATTGCGTGGAATTTTAATCTAAGTAATATATTTATTGTAACCTTACCTCTAATCTCAATAGGACTTTTAGCAGCACTTAAAAAAGAGTATGGAGACCAAGAATGGGTCTCTATGGCTATATTAGTAGGACTTGTTGGAGAGATTGTTTCTATTATTGCATTAACTACCGTTGCTGCTGGTTTAGAGCTTGGTTTTGGTTGGGACTTTGCAAAAACAATGCTTTTATTTACTGTATTTTTAATAGGTCTTTTAGTAGTATATAAAATATTTAATAATCTATTATGGTGGTATCCTGAGATTAAAAGATATTTAATGCCAGAACAAGATCATCAAGAACAAGATATAAGAGTCTCTATGGGAATCTTTTTTGTTATGATTAGTGTAATGATTTATTTAAAACTTGAAGTTGCATTTGGAGCATTTATTGCAGGTACTTTTATTAAAACTTTTTTTGAGCATAATAAATCACTACCTACAAAACTAGAGCATTTTGGTTTTGGATGGTTAGTTCCTATATTTTTCATATATGTAGGTTCATCTTTTGAGATTGAAGCTTTATTTCATGATGGTTTATTTATAAAAGCATTAATGATAGTAATCGCAATGATATCTATTAGAGTAATTGCATCATTTTTGTTTATAAAAGATTTAAAAAATGGAAGGTTTTTACTTATAGGCTTATCTCACTCTATGCCATTAACACTTTTGATAGCCGTTACAACATTAGCATATCATAATCATAGTATTACTCAGTTTTACTATTATGCTTTTATTTTAGCTTCCATATTAGAAGTTTTAATAGTGATGGTTATAATAAGATTATTGAACCATCTCTTCATTAAAACTAATGTAAACTGAGTCATCAGAATAAGTAACTTCATACTTAATAGGTGACTCTTTTAGTACAAGTACAACTCTAAAGTATTTTTCATTTTGGTGATTTCCTGCAACAATTTTTTCAAAGTGTTTTGACTCTAAATCAACTCTTTTTGTAAAAAATGTAACCTCTGCTTTAAAATCAATAATCAGTTTATTTTCATCTAATAAATAGAATTTTTTGAAAACTTTATGGGGTGATGTTAAGGTCATAGTCTCATTTGTATATTGTACATTTAAAAATGGTAATAAATCTAAACTATTATCAACAACAATATCATCTCTTTTTTTAACATAAACAACAGGACCTTGCTCTTCTAAAGCTTTTGCCTTAGCTTCTGCTGCTTCTTTTTGTGCTTTTAGTTTTTCAGCTTCTGCTTTAGCCATTGCAGCTTTTTTAAGGGCATCTTCTAGCTCTTTTTCTTTTTTTAATTGAGCTTCAATTAATTCCTGCTCTTTTTTAATCTCTTCTTCTGTTTTAGAAATAGCTGTAGGAAGTGGTTTATTAACATCCTCTTCTTTTAGAATAGGTGTCATATCTTCTGTTTCAATATTATTATTGCTTTCTAAAAACTCTTTAGGATAGTTTTCATCAATCTCCATAAGACGAGCTATTTCATCTTGGTAAGCTTTAGTTGGCATAAACGGGTTTTCTCTTGCTTCTAATGAAGAGATAAAAATTATTGATGTGATAAGTAAAGAAAAAGATTTCATTCTTCTGGCTCCAAATTTTTTAATTCAAAATACTCTTTTTGTAATCTAGCATTACTCTCTTGAAGTCTATTTATTTCACTAGTTAAATAAGTTTTTTTATTTTTTAGTGAGGAGTATACCTCAAGAGAATTTACTCCAAAGAGTAAGTTTGCCACATGATAGCTTAGAAAGAGCGTAATAGCAATAGAAACTATTGCTATTACGGTAAATCGTTTTACATCTTTGTTTAATAAACGTTTACTTTTTTTTTGCATTTTTTAAATTATTTTTTAGAAAAAGGTTGTTTTCCTAAATACTCAGCATAAGCAATCTCTGCACCAATTTCTAATAATCTATTATATTTAGCGATTCTATCACTTCTAGCTGTACTTCCTGTTTTAATTTGTCCACAATTTAAAGCAACAGCAAAATCAGCAATAAATGCATCTTCACTCTCACCTGATCTATGTGACATAACACAGTTGTAGTTATTTCTTTGTGCTAATCTAATAGTTTGCATA
Source organism: Arcobacter sp. (assembly GCA_965662175.1). GTDB lineage: Bacteria > Campylobacterota > Campylobacteria > Campylobacterales > Arcobacteraceae > Arcobacter. The sequence continues at coordinate 8,491 of CBFIGT010000040.1, forward strand.
GTTTCACTAACTGATCCAATTTGATTTGGTTTAATTAAAATAGAGTTTGCAATACCTTTAGAGATACCTTCAGCTAAAATAGATGCATTTGTAACAAATAAATCATCCCCAACTAATTGAACTTTATTTCCAAGTTTTTCAGTTAAGATTTTCCATCCATCCCAATCATCTTCTGAAAGACCATCTTCAATAGATACGATTGGATATTTTGCACATAAATCAGCATAATAGTTTACAAGCTCTTCTGAAGTTAATGTTCTACCTTCACCTTTTAATACATATTTACCCTCAGCATTAATAAGCTCACTAGCAGCAACGTCAAGTGCAATTGCAACTTGCTCACCTGCTTTATAACCAGCAGCTTCAATAGCTTCCATAATAACAGTAATAGGTTCTTCGTTTGATTTTAAGTTTGGAGCAAATCCACCCTCATCACCAACAGCTGTAGATTCACCCATTTTGTCAATAACTTTTTTAAGGTGTTGATAAATTTCAGCAGTAGCTCTTAATCCATCATTAAAGTTATCAAATCCAACTGGCATAACCATATACTCTTGGAAATCAACAGAGTTATTAGCATGCTCACCACCATTTATGATATTAAACATAGGAACAGGCATAGTCATAGCATTTGCTCCACCTAAATATCTATATAATGGGATTTGTAAAGAAGCAGCTGCAGCACGTGCAACAGCCATAGAAACACCTAAAACTGCATTTGCACCAAGATTTGAATAGTTATTTGTACCATCAATATCTTTCATAGTTGCATCAACTTCAGCTTGATTATATGGACTTAATCCAATTAGTTCATTAGCAATAGATGTATTTACATTTTCAACTGCTTTTAAAACACCTTTACCTAAGAATCTATCATCACCATCTCTTAATTCTAAGGCTTCTCTTTTACCTGTACTAGCTCCACTTGGAACAATCGCACTTTGTTTAGTACCATCACTTAATATAACTGTTGCTCTAACTGTTGGGTTTCCTCTTGAGTCTAAAACTTCATCAGCGTAAATGTTATCAATAAATACCACGTAGGTCTCCTATATTTTGGTTTGATTTTGTATATTTTATCTAAAACTTCTTTTTAAAGTGCTTTTATAAGAAAAAAGGTAATTTTTTTGTAATTTTTTATTAAGGAGAATATTATTTTTTGTTTTATGTAGAAGAGAGACTCTTCTACATATTATTCGTCGTCAGTGCTTTCTTCAGTATCATCAGTAGAAATTATATACTTATAAATTACCATAGCTTATAAAATTTTTATTTCAATCTCTTTTGCAATTTCAGGATTATCTCTTAAGAATATTTTAGAATTCTCTTTTCCTTGTCCAATTTTACTATCTCCATAAGAGAACCAAGCACCAGCTTTATCAACAATATCAAGCTTAACACCATAATCAACAAGCTCTCCCATTTTAGAAATACCCTCACCAAACATAATATCAAATTCAGCTTGTTTAAATGGAGGTGCAACTTTGTTTTTTACAACTTTTACTTTAACTCTATTTCCTATTGAGTTTTCAGCTTGTTTAAGTGTAGCAATTCTTCTAATATCAAGTCTAACAGATGAGTAAAATTTAAGTGCATTTCCACCTGTAGTAGTTTCAGGACTTCCATATCCTGTCATACCAATTTTCATTCTAATTTGGTTGATAAATATTACAGTACAGTTCATTTTATGTAAAATACCAGTGATTTTTCTTAAGGCTTTAGACATAAGTCTAGCTTGAACACCAACTTGTTGGTCATCCATATCACCATCAATTTCAACTTTTGGAGTAAGGGCTGCAACTGAATCCACTACGATTAAATCAACAGCTCCACTTCTAATAACAGTCTCAAGTATCTCTAAAGCTTGCTCACCAAAGTCAGGTTGAGATACAAGTAAGTTATCAGTATCAACACCTAAGTTTTTTGCATAAACAACATCAAGAGCATGCTCCGCATCAATAAAAGCACAAACTCCACCAGCTTTTTGAGCTTCTGCAATAGCATGTAGTGTAAGTGTTGTTTTACCTGAAGATTCAGGTCCATATATCTCAATAACTCTACCCTTTGGTAATCCACCAACACCAAGTGCTAAGTCAAGACCTAGTGAACCTGTACTAATTGACTCCACAGGAACAGTCTCTTTGTCCCCAAGTCTTACTAAAGTACCTTTTCCAAAAGCCTTATCTATTTGTTTAATTGCTAAGTCAAGTGATTTTTTTTGATTATCATCCATTTTAATTCCTATTAGTTCTGTTTATTTATGATGGCATTTTATCAGATAAAATTTGAAGTTTTGATTTTTATTGCAAATTGTAATGAAATTTATTCATCATTTTTTTTATTTAACTCTTCATCAATCTTTTGAATCGTTTCTATAGTCTTTATGTGAGAAGTTACTCTTTTTTTCATAGTGAATTTTTTTATATGTTTTGCAAGTATTTTTGTATATTTTTTGTAGTTTCTAGAATCTTTTTCAAAAGTAGCTAACTTTTTTTGTATTTTTAAGATGTCTTCTGGGATTGGATTCTTTTCCATTTGTAAAACCTATGAAATTAATTTAATTTGATTATTACATATAAACTCTTAAAATAAAAAATAAATAATTTATTGGCTACAATATTAAGATTAGATTAAAAGGCTTTTAATGTTCGATAATAAAAATATTTTAATAACAGGTGGAACTGGAAGTTTTGGTAAAAAATATACTAAACTAATATTAGAAAAGTATAAACCAAATAAAATCATTATCTACTCAAGAGATGAACTAAAACAGTATGAAATGTCCCAAGACTACAATAATAAGTGTATGAGATATTTTATTGGTGATGTAAGAGATGCTGATAGATTAAAAAAAGCTATGAAAGATGTAGATTTTGTAATACATGCAGCAGCTTTAAAGCATGTACCAATAGCTGAATATAATCCGATGGAGTGCATAAAAACAAATATAAATGGTGCTCAAAATGTTATTGATGCTGCAATTGAAAATAGAGTAAAAAAGATAATTGCATTATCAACTGATAAAGCAGCAAATCCTGTAAATCTATACGGGGCTACAAAGTTAGCAAGTGATAAACTTTTTGTAGCAGCTAATAATTTAGTAGGTAAACAAGATACATCATTTTCAGTAGTTCGTTATGGAAATGTAATAGGAAGTAGGGGTTCAGTTGTACCATATTTCCAAAAACTAATTTCAAATGGTGCTAAATCTTTACCAATAACTGATTTAAGAATGACTAGATTTATGATTACTTTAGAGCAAGGTGTTGATTTTGTTTTAAAAAACTTTGAACGTATGAGTGGTGGTGAAATATTTATTCCAAAAATTCCATCTATGAAAATAGTAGACCTTGCAAGTTCTATGGCACCTGAATTAGCACATGATATTGTAGGTATTCGTCCTGGTGAAAAACTACATGAAATAATGTGTCCATCTGATGATTCTCATCTTACGATAGAGTTTGATGACCATTATGTTATAGCACCTACTATTAAATTCACTTCTCATAGAGATTATCATAAGAATCAGTTGGGAGAAGTTGGTATTCAAGTTGAACAAGGATTTGAATATAACTCTGGAACTAACGATAAATGGCTCAATGGCGATGAATTATTAAGATTAATAGAAAATATTTAAAATGAATTTTATTCCATATAGTAAACAAGCTATTTCCCAAGAAGATATAAATAGTGTAGTTGAAGTTTTAAAAAGTGATTATCTTACAACCGGTCCAAAAGTAAAAGAGTTTGAGGAAGCTATTTGTTCATATACAGGGGCAAAATATTGTGTGGCTGTTTCAAATGGAACAGCAGCACTTCATATTGCTTCTTTGGCTTTTTTGGAAGAAAATGAAAAAGTTCTTACAACTCCAAACTCTTTTTTAGCTACATCAAATGCAATTTTATATGCTAATGCAAAACCTGTTTTTGTGGATATAGCAGATGATGGAAATATTGATTTAGATTTATGTGAAAAAATTTTAGAAGAAAATAGTGACATAAGAACTATGTATGTAGTTCACTTTTCAGGTTTAAGTACAAATCAAAAAAAATTAAAAGAGTTAAAAGATAAATATAATCTAAAAATCTTAGAAGATTGTGCCCACTCAATAGGGGCTAAAGATAAAGATATAAAAGCTGGTTCTTGTAAAAATAGTGAACTCTCAATTTTATCTTTTCATCCTGTTAAAGGTTTTACAACAGGTGAGGGTGGAGCTGTTACAACTAACTCAAAAGAGCTTTATGAGAAAATGTTGATTTTAAGAAATCATGGAATGGAAGCAAATAGTGAAATCGCACCTTGGCACTATGATATGAAGTATTTAGGATTTAATTATAGACTTACAGATATCTCTTGTGCCTTGGGAATTTCTCAGTTAAAAAGATTTGATACTTTTTTGGAAAAAAGAAGAGAAATAGCTAAAAAATATTGTGAAGTATTTAAAAAATATGATTTTATAGAACCTTTATATTCTTTTGTTAGTGAGTCAGCCTATCATCTTTTTGTAGTAAAAATTGATTTTGAAAAGTTTGGAATAGAAAAAAAAGAGTTTGTTTTAAAAATGAGAGAAAAAGATATTGGATTACAGTATCACTATATTCCTATAAATAAACAGCCATATTATACAAATCTTGGTTATGGTGATGAGTTTACACCAAAAATGGATGAGTATTATAAAAAAGCAATATCTTTGCCTATTTATCCTAGTTTAAAGTTTGAAGAACAAGAGTATGTAATTAAAACTTTAAAAGATATATTAGAAAAAAAGATTTAGGAGTTTGTTTCTTGAAAGTCAATGTTGAATCAAACAGAATAGAATATAAAAAAATCTTAACAGATACTTTTGAGAAAGAGGTCGTTGCTTTTTTAAATTATCATGAGGGTGGAATAATTTATATTGGAATTAATAAAGATGGCGAAATAGTAGGTTGTCAAAATCCTGATGAAACTCAACTCAAAATTAAAGATAAACTCAAGCATAATATATCTCCATCGTGTCTTGGACTTTTTGAAGTTATTTTAGAAACTATTCAAGAGAAGCTAGTTATAAAAATCATAATAGCAAGTGGAAGAGAAACTCCTTATTATATCAAAAAAAATGGAATGTCCCCCAAAGGATGTTATATAAGAGTTGGTAGCAGCAGTGAACCTATGAGTCAAAGTATGATTGAAGATTTGTTTGCTAAAAGAGTTAGGAACTCACTTGGAAATATAAAATCAAGAAGACAAGATTTAACTTTTGAACAATTAAAAATATATTATGAAGAAAATGGTTTAAAGCTTAATGAAAAATTTGCTTCAAACTTAGAACTTTTGACAGATGATGGATACTATAATTATGTAGCTTACCTTATGGCTGATATAAATGGCACCTCAATAAAAGTAGCAAAATATGCAGGGAAAGACAAAGTTGACTTAATAGAAAATAATGAATATGGATATTGTTCTCTTATAAAAGCTACAAAAAGAGTTCTTGAAAAGTTAGAAATAGAAAATAAAACAGCAGCACTCATAACTTCTACCATAAGAAAAGAGCAAACTCTTTGGGACAAAGTAGCATTAAGAGAAGCAGTTATTAATGCTATAGTTCACAATGACTATACCACAGAAAACCCTCCTGTTTTTGAGATATTTAGTGATAGGATAGAGATTACTTCTACAGGTGGACTATCTGTTATTAAAAATATAGATGATTTTTATTCTGGTTACTCAAATCCTACAAGTAGAGAGCTTATGCGTATTTATAAAGATTTAGAACTTGTAGAACATTTAGGTTCAGGATTAAATAGAATATTAGTAGTTTATGATAGAGATAGCTTTGTTATAAAGCAAAACTATATGAAAAATATTTTTTATAAAAATGAGAAATCCTTGAATGAGGGAGTAAATGAGGGAGTAAATGAGGGAGTAAATGAGGGAGTAAAATCTCTTTATGAACTTATTAAAAATAAGCCTAATAATCGTTCAACATTTTTTTCAAAAGAGCTAAATACATCAGTTAAAAATATAGAAAGATGGCTAAAACAATTAAAAGATGAGAATAAAATAGAGTTTAAAGGTAGTTTTAAAACAGGAGGTTATTTTGCAAAATAGATGTGTAGCTATTATACCAGCTCGTGGTGGAAGCAAAAGAATTCCTAGAAAAAATATAAAAGATTTTTTTGGGAAGCCACTTATTGCTTACTCAATTGAAGTTGCTTTAAAATCTAAACTTTTTGATAAAGTTGTTGTAAGTACAGATGATGAAGAGATTGTAAAGATAGCTAAAAAATATGGAGCAGAAGTTCCATTTTTAAGACCAAAAGAGTTAAGTGATGATTTTACAGGCACGGGCGATGTAGCCGAACATGCAATAGAGTATCTTGAGTCTAATGGTGAGAGTTATAAATATGTATGTACTATTTATGCTACAGCACCATTTTTACAAATAAAGTATTTAAAAGATGCTTATGAAAAACTAAAAAAATCAGATGCTGTTAATGTTTTTAGTGCAAGCAGTATGCCATTTCCAATACAAAGAACATTTAAATTAAATAGTGATGGAAGATGTGAGATGTTTACTCCTGAATACTATATGAGTAGAAGTCAAGATTTAGAAGAAGCATATCAAGATGCAGGACAATTTTATTGGACTAATAGGTCTAGACAAAAAAACTCACCAAATAGTGTAATGTTTAGTGATATAAGTATTCCTCTTATTTTACCAAGATATCTAGTGCAAGACATAGATACATTAGAGGATTGGACTAGAGCTGAGTATATGTATGAAGCTTTAAAAAGTAGTAGAGAAGTAGAATAATGAATATCCTTATACGAGCAGACTCATCATCTAAAATTGGGACAGGCCATATTATAAGAGACCTTGTATTAGCTCATCAGTACCCAAATGATAATATTATTTTTGCTACACAAGATTTAAAAGGTAATATAAATCAAAAAGTATTAGAAGCTGGATATAAACTAAAAATATTAAAGTCAAATGAGATAAAAGAACTAGATAAGCTAATCAAAGAATTAAGTATTGATTTATTGATTATAGATCACTATGAAATAAGTTATTTATATGAAAAAGAGTTAAAAACTAAAAATGAGACATTAAAAATTTTTTCTTTTGATGATACTTATGAAAAACATTACTGTGATGTACTTTTAAATCATAATATAAGTGCTGATAAAAAAAAGTATAAAGAGTTAGTTCCCAAACACTGTGAATTAAAGTGTGGATCTAAATATACACTTTTAAGAGATGAGTTTATAAAAGAAACTAAAAAACTAAAAAATAAGAAACAATTTAAAATTAATCACTCTAAATTCAATATTTTTATTGCAATGGGCGGTGCCGATCACTCAAATATAAATATAAAAGTATTAAAAGTGTTAAAACACTTTCCAAATATAAAAGTTAATCTTGTTACAACAAAAGCAAATAAAAACCTAAAAGAATTAGAAATATATTGTAAAAGTAAAAAATGGATAACTTTACATATAAACTCTGACAAAATAGCTAAACTAATGGCAAAAAGTAATTTTGCAATAGTTACACCAAGTGTGACTTTAAATGAAGTATATTTTATGAATTTACCTTTTATAGCAATAAAAACAGCAGATAATCAAAAAGAAATATATAAGTATCTAAAAAAGAAAAATTATTTAGCTTTAAAAGAGTTTAATAAAAATAAATTAGAAAAAAGTATACTTAAAATGATTGAAAAGATTAAAGGTAAGTGATGACTTCTATAACAATAGCGACGATTAAAGAATGGAATATAGAAAACTATTTTAAGATTAAGAAAGAATATAATAATAAATATGATTTTTATCTAATATCAAATAAAGATGAATTGACAATTGAATATCTAAAAAAGGTAAATCCAAAATATATTTTTTTCCCACATTGGTCTTGGATTATTGAAAAAGAGATATATGACAATTTTAATTGTGTAGTGTTTCATATGACAGATTTACCATATGGAAGAGGGGGAAGTCCTTTTCAAAATTTGATCATGAATGAAATTTATGATACAAAAATAACTGCTTTAAAAGTTGATGGTGGTTTAGATACTGGTGATATATATTTAAAAGAAAATCTTAATATAAGTATTGGAAGTGCCGAAGAAAATTTTATAAAACTTTCTGATATTATTTTTAATAAAATGATTCCAACTCTTTTAAATAATGATTTAATACCAAAAAAGCAAAGTGGCGATGTTATAGAATTTAAAAGAAGAAAGCCAAAAGAAAGTGATATTTTAAAGGTCAATGAAAAAAATTTACATAAACTTTATGATTTTATAAGAATGTTAGATGCTGAGGGATATCCAAAAGCCTATATAGAATTAGATAAAATAAAAATAGAATTTAGTGAAGTGCACTTAAAAAATAAAAAACTTGTAGGAAGATTTGAGGTGTTTGATAATGAGTAAAAAAATATTGATTGTAGCAGCTCATCCTGATGATGAAGTATTGGGTTGTTTTGGAACTGTTGCAAGATTTATTAAAGAGGGATATGAAGCTTATACTTTAATACTTGGTGAGGGAAAAACAGCTAGAGATGATAAAAGAGTAGCTGAAAATAAAAAAGATGAACTTGAACTTTTAAATACAGAGATTGTAAGTGCTAATGATACTATAGGAATAAAAAAAGTTTTTGTTGAGAGCTTCCCAGACAACAGATTTGATAGTGTAGATTTACTTGATATTATTAAAGTTATATCAAAGATAAAAGAAGAGATAAAGCCTGATATAATATTTACTCATTATGAACATGACTTAAATATTGATCATCAAATAACATATAAAGCTGTTATAACTGCAACTAGACCTATGGAAGATGAGTGTGTAAAAGAGATATATAGTTTTGAAATACTCTCCTCTACAGAATGGAATTATCCTTTGTCTTTTTCCCCTGATACTTTTTTTGATATAAGTGATACATTAGACTTAAAAGTCAAAGCTATGAAAGAATACAATTCCGAATTATGCCAATATCCACATCCAAGAAGTTTAGAGGGAATAGAGCTTAATGCAAAATACCAAGGTATGAGAGTTGGTAAAAAATATGTTGAAGCATTTAAGAGTGTAAGAGTACTGAAATAATGAAAATTGCACTTTTAACTTCACCTACTCAGTGGTTTATACCTTATGCAGAAGTTTTAAGTAATAAAATTAGTAATGCAAAGTTGTTTTTTTCTCATGA
>CBFIGT010000041.1:0-17621 GCA_965662175.1 Arcobacter sp.
TAAATAAAAATATATAAAATACCCCAATAATAGAAAACCACAAGGATAAGGAAAAAATATATTTTGGGAAAAGTACGAGTATAAAGAGCAAAGTAAAAAACAGTGATTCAAATGATATGACTTTTATATTTGACCTAAGTAAAAATAGAGCAAAACACATCATAATAAAAGCCCGTAAAAGTGATGGAACTAAATTTGTAAAAAGTAAATATATAAATAAAAAACAAAAAGTTATCAGTAAAATATCAAATTTTTTATTTCTAAAAGGGAAATATCTATTATGAAAAAAATTATATGGATAATAAAAAATTGTATATAAAATAAAAGATAAAACAGCTAAATGAAATCCTGATATAGCAATAAGGTGACTTATGGAGTATATGGCAAAAATATCCCTAAGCTTAGTATTTGTAGGAATTGCTAAAAAGATTGCTTCAAAGATTTGGCTTATCTCTTTGTTTGTATGTTGAAAAGAGATTTTATTTGCAAACTGCTCTTTTATAGAACTTTTGTCAAGCAAAAAGATATTAAAAGTTTTTGCATAAAAGTTTTTCAAAAAATCTATAAAATTAATATCACTTGTAATAATTGAAAGCTCAACATACTCTAGTTTTTTAAGGTTTAAGCTTTTATCTACTGAAGTAAAAAATAAAAAATCATCTGTTTGAAACTTGTAAATATTATAATCATTTTTTGTATATTTATTTATGATTTGTGCTTTTGTTGTATAGAGTAAACTATTTTTAAAATCACTATAATCTTTATAAATATAGAGTAAATTTAAAACTAAAATAACTATTAAAAAAATAAAAAAGTGAATATACTCTTTTTTATTTTTAAGTAATGGTAAATAATTCATTATACATGATACAGAATAATATTTTAAATTATTATAACAAAAAGCCTAAAACCTATAATCAATTGGATACAATGTCAAATTATCTTAAAAATAGGGAAACTTTGAACTTAAAACAAATAAGCATTGCCATATATGCAACATACTTAACTAATAAATATGGATTAAAACTAAAAGCAGCAAAAAGCTCTCAAGAGAGAATTGATTTAAGAGTAGAATACTCAAAAATACTACTTTCAAAACTTAATATAAATATTGAAATAATAAATGAAAATCTATTACCAAAAGAGGGACAATATCTTTTAATTTCAAATCATAGAAGTATTATTGACCCACTTATAATAGAACTAGCCTTAGAAAAATCAAATATAAATGGTTTTTGGGTTTCAAAAAAAGAGTTGTATAACTCTTTTTTCTTTGGTACATTTACAAGAAATGCGGGTTCTATTTTACTTGATAGAGAGTCTTCAAATATGTCATCATTTTTTAAAAGCACTAAAGAGGTGGTAAAAGAAGGACACTCAATTTATATCTTTCCTGAGGGAACTAGAAATAAAGATGAAACTCCACTAAATAGCTTTAAAGAGGGTTCTAGGCTAATTGCCTTGAAAAATAAACTCCCAATTTTACCTGTTTATATAAGAACAAATGCAAATAAAACACTAAAAGAGGCTATTAATAAAAGAACAAAAAATTTAACAATAAAAATTGAAATTGGAAATATTATTGATTATAGAGATAAAACTCCCCTTGAAGAGAGTTTTATAGAAGAGTTTAAACTTTAAAATTAAACTCTTTTTTTCTTCCAAATACTCATTTGTGAGATAGTATATTGGTGTTTTCTTTTTGTCTCTTTGATTACAAAAGGAACATCAATAGTATCAAGTAATTCAAAATCACCCTTTTCACATAGATTTTCTTTTAAGGTATCTAAGGTTTTAATCTCTTTTCCATCTTTTACAAATCCACCTAACCAGTTTTTCTTAGGAGTGTAATCTTCAAGCCAAGTATAAGGTGAAAGTAAAACTAAAAGACCATCATCATTTACTCTATTAGGAATATCATCTAAGAATTTTTGAGGATAATATAACCTATCAATTAAATTTGAACAAAAAATCAAATCATATCCTGTATAAATATCTTTTAAATTACAAGCATCACCTTGCATAAATGTTACTCTCTCTTTTATTTCCTCTAATCCAAAATCTTTTAAAGATACAGATTTTTCATCAAAAAGCTCACCCTCTTTTGCTATTTTGTAAGTTAAAGTATCATACTTTTTAAGCTTAATTCCAACATTAATAAAGTTAGCTGAAAAATCAATTCCTAAAACTTCATCAAAAATAGTAGCTAACTCAAATGAACTTCTTCCAACACTACAACCTAAATCCATAGCCTTATCTTTTTTGATATCTTTTAGATATGGTCTTAAAACATCAACTGAGCTTTTTGGAAAGTTTTTAACACAAAAATTCTCTTCTCCATAATGAAACTCACAATATTGGGAAATCTGTTCATCTGTTTCATAAACATTATCATTTAATTTTGTTCTATACTCATTATCACTTTTTACATATCTAAAACCTGCATGTTGGAAAAAGTGTTTTCTAAATGCATATCTTGCACTTCTTAGAGTTTCATTTCCTAAACTTATAAAAGAGCCACCCTTTATCAAAGCATGTCTATCATCAAAAGTTGGTGTTGTAAAATCATCATAAGCAGGATGAGTTTCAAAGCCATCAAAAGGATAAGTTGGAGTTATACTCCATTGCCAAACATTACCAATAACATCATAAAAATCGCCCATAGGAAATTTATCCACAGGAGTTTGATTAAAATATTTTAAACCAATATTTGATTCAAACTCTTGAGCATTTACATAATCATTTAATCTATAAAACTCATCTTCACTTGGAAGTCTAACTTCAAAACCTAACTTTTCACTTTTGTATTTACAAAAAGCTTCTGCTTCATAAACATTAATATCTACTGGATAATTCAAAGGTAAAGCTATCTCTCTATTTATCTCTCTTAAAAAATACTCGCCATCTTTTTTTAACCAAAAAGTTGGCATTGTAGCTTGTGTAAAATCAAGCCACTTAAGTCCATCTTTTGAAAAATAGTGAAGTTTTTTATATCCCCCATCATTTACAAACTCCAAAAACTCTCCATTTGATACCAAATATTTACTTGCACTAAAATCTTTTATATTAGCTTTGTGAAAAGAGAACTCATTATCCCAACCATAATAAATAGGATTTTTAAAATCTTTTTCACAAATAACCTCTCCACCTTTTACAGTAATTAATTCATTTTTTGGATAGTTTTTACTACCTTCGTTATTGTATGGGAAAAGCTCAGTATTATTAAAGTGCTCAATATCTAACTCTCTTAATAAAACAGATGAAGTCTCAATATGGATATTTTCATGCTCAATTCCCATCATAATTATCCACATAGGACTATCCCAATTTATAGGTAAAGTAAACTCAATAGAGTCAATCAACTCTAAAACTAATTTTTTAACTTCATCTCTATAAGCTTTAGTCTCTTCATAAGTTGGCCAAGAATAATGTTCACTATTTAAATCATCCCAACTCATTTCATCAACACCAATAGCAAAAATAGATTCAAAACTTTTATTTACTCTTTTATGTGTAATATTCGAAATATTAAGTTTATTCATAAAAAATGTAGCAGTATGACCATAATAAAAAATCAAAGGATGTCTTAGTTTATTTGGTTGTTCATAGAGTGATTTTTTATCTTTTAATAAATCAAAAAGTTTTTCATCTAATTCATAAGTTCTTAAAAAATAGTCTCGTATCTCTGCTCTTTTATCTTCGATAGTTCCGTCGTTTAAATTTATAGTTTGCCAATTATATTGCATATTTACCTCAAGTTTTTAATTCTTGTTATTTTATTTGTTTTTTTATCATCTTTGTATCTATTAAAAGTTAGTTTATATTTATATTAGTTTTTCTTTTGATAAAATAATTCCATCTGTATCTGCATAAATAATATTTCCCTCATGAAAATTAACTCCACAAAAAGATAAAGGAATTCCACTTTGTCCTTGTGTTACAGGTATATATTTTCTAGGACAAGTTCCCCTTGCAAATAGTGCAACAGGAATATCTTTTATTTGAAAAGTATCTCTTATATATCCATTTACAATAATTCCCTCATAATTGTTTTTATGAGCAAACTTCATTAAGTTTTCGCCTACAACTGCGAAATACTCATTTTCAACATCAACAATAACAACCTTACCTGTACCATCTTCATCTCTTAGAACTTTTATTAGTTCACTATTATTTCTATCAAGTTTAACTGTAACAACTGTTCCAGTAATCTTCTCTTTTCCACCATAATTTTTAAATTCATCATCTAAAACATAAGTTTTATCTGGGTGTTGGTCACAAATATCTGCTGTAAAAAAATCCATTAAGTCTATCCTTTTGAAATAAATACCCTATTATTCCAAAAGATATTTAAACTTTATTTAAATAAAAAATATTTTCTTAATTAAAGAACTCTTTTATGCTTGAACTTAACTCTTTAGTCTTTTCAAAAGGTACAAAATGTGAATTTGAGTTTAGCTCTTTAAAAGAAAAGTTTTTAGCTTTCTCTTTAAAATCATTCATCCACTTTGTACTTACAAGTCTATCTCCCTTTGAATATAAGAAAAATCCTTTTGTATTGTTTTTTATTAATTTATCTCCAAGCTCTATTCTAAGTAGTGTAATACCTAAATGGGTTTTAAAAGTTTCAAATCCAGCTTTTTTGTACATATCTTGTATTAAAGAAATCAACTCCTCGTTTTCATAGTTTTCTTCATCTATTAATGTATGGATTTTTTTTCTACTAAGTTTTGTAAATCCAAAATCAACAGTTTGTTTTATAACTTGTTTTCTTTTTTCAATCTCATCTTCACTCATAGAAGCAGCGGTACAACCAACAGCCATAACTTTATTTATAAGTTCAGGATATTTAGAGCTTAAATACATAGCCACATAACCACCTAAAGAAAATCCTAAAAGATTGATTTTTTCATCTTTTATACTATTTTTTAAAATATCAACAATCTCTTCAAAACTACTCTTTACAGGAATATCCATATGAATAAGTTCATACTCATTTCCTAAATTTTCTTTTAATTTATCCCATAATCTAATATCTGTCATAAAGCCTGGAAGTGCGTATATTTTTTTTACCATATTTAACCTAATCTTTTTTTACTAATATTATATCTAATCTTAGTTTTACATACTTTTAGATATCCTTATGCCCTTTAAAAATGAACAAATAGGCAATTATATGAAAGTAGTAACAGGCGTTGTAGGAAATGACATACACGTTGTAGCAAATAGACTTATTGACCTCTCTTTACAAGCTAGAGGATTTGAAGTATTTAATTTAGGTGTTAATACTTATTTAGAAGAGTTCTTTGATGCTGTAGTTGAAACAAATGCTGATGTACTTTTGATTTCATCATTAAATGGTGAAGCTGAGGGTTGGTGTAGAGAAGTTAAAATCTTAAAATCAAAATATAAAAATTTAGATAATGTAGTATTTATGATTGGTGGTAACTTAGTAGTAGGAACAGGTGACGCTTCAACTATTGTACCTAGATTTAAAAATTATGGTTTTGATTTAGTATTCCATCAAGTTGATTTAAATACAGGACTTGATGCATTAGAAAAATATTTAAAAGAGAGAGAATAATGAGTTTACTACAAGAAGAGAGAGAAATAATCTTAAGTAACGAATATGTAGAGCATTTTGATTTTGCAGAAGTTGAAGAGTTTGTAAAAAATGCTTCAAAAGACCTTTTTATCTCTTATAATTTTAGAACAAAAAATAAAATGTTAGTTCAACCACGTGGTGGTTTTCCAACATATAATAAAATGTTTGCACTTTATGAGTTTTTTAATGATGCTGATGTTGATGTTTTACCTTGTACTATTGATTCAAATACAAGATTAAATGATTATGCAACTGCTAAAAAAATGCTAAGATTAAGTGAAGAGAGTGAAGTTGATATGTTAAATGGTTATCCATTGGTTAATCATGGATATAGAACATCAAGAAAAATGATGACACATTTTAATAAACCAATCTCTTTAAGACATGGAACTCCTGATGCTAGACTTTTAATAGAAACAGCAATAGCTTCAGGTATTTTTGAAATAGAGGGTGGTCCTATTACTTACCTTTTACCATACTCTAAAAATTTCCCACTTGATAAAGCCTTTTTATATTGGAAATATGTGGAAAGAGTTTGTGCTAAATACTCTGTTTTAAATGAACCAATCAACAGAGAATCTTTTGGACCATTAACAGCAACACTTGTACCTCCTTGTATAACAATTGTTATTCAAATACTTGAAATGCTTTTATCACTTGAAGAGGGAGTTAAATCATTCTCTGTCTCTTTTTCACAAAGTGGAAGTATGAATCAAGATATTGTAACAGGTGCTGTTATTAGAAAATTAGCTAAATTTTATGCAAATGAAATAAGTGTTGATGATGCTGAAATTCACTTGGTTTATCACCAATGGATGGGTGCATTCCCAATGAATCAAAACTTTGCATCTCAACTTATCTCAATGTCAACAACAATTGCTGCTATGGTTGGTGCTGATAAAATTATTACTAAAACAAAACAAGAGGCTTCAGGTATTCCTACAAAAGAAGCAAATGCAGAAACAGTTGCAAATACACAATATCTTCTTAGAATCTTAAATGGTCTTCCAAATGTAGTAGATAAAGAGGAAGAAGAGAATTTAACTCTTGAGGTTATGGCTATTATGGAAGCTGTATTTAATGATAGCGCTGATACTTTATGGAGAAAAGTGTTTAATAGTATTAAAAATGGAATCATAGATGTTCCATTTTCACCACATATTATTAACAACAATGAGATGATTACAATAAGAGATAAAAATAAAAATATTAGAATCATAAAAAGAGGAAAAGTTCCAATTCCTGATCGTTGTTTTGAGTATGAAAAATCTAAATGTGATTTAAAAAAAGATACAACTTCAATAGTAAATGATATCATTCATGATATCGGAATTATGCAGTGGTAAGGGTTTAAAATGAGTAAAATAAATGATAAATTACTAATAGATATTGGAAGTACCTATTTTAAAGTTAGTTCAACAAATGGTGTTGAGCAACACTTTAGAGACTTCAATAAAGATATTTTTGATGACTTAACTTATAAATGTGGAGAGATAATTCATAACTACCACAAAGATGATGTTTATATTTGTTCATCAGCAAATGGTGGATTAAGTACTTTAATTATTGGAGTTACAAACTCATTTTCACTAAAATATGCTACAAATATCGCTTTTAATTCAGGTATTAATATTATTGATACTGTTTTATATCAAGATATTGAAAAAGCATCAGTTCCTAGTGATTTAATTGATGTTGTAATTATTGTTGGTGGAATTAACTCTAACTCTAATATTTTTGGAAGTGATTTATTTAACTATTTAAAAAAAGTTAAATACTCAAATATTGTTTATGTTGGAAGCGAACTTGATGCTCCTACTTTAGTACAAAATATTGAAAACTTAGTTGTTTTACCAAATATTATTGATGATAAACTTCATATTGTTGAAGAGAACTTAAAAGAGTATTTAACAAACCTTTATCAAGCTGATATTATGGGTAAAGAGGACATCAAACACCTATATGATATTACCTCTAATCAGATTTATTCAACTCCATATATTGTAAATAAAACACTACCATTGATTTATAGTAAATTTGCAGTTGTTGATCCATATATTTTGATTGATATTGGAGGGGCTACTACTGATATTCATTACTCTAAAGATTTAGTTGATGATAATTTAGTTACTACAAATGAGTATGATAGATTGGTTTTCAAAAAACTTGGGGTTTTTAAATCAAAAGAGTCTTTGATTTTTGCAGCTAAAAACAATGAGTTTGTTTATGAATTATTATCTCATCTAAAAGTAACAGAGCGTATTTTTGAAGAGTCATCTGAAAAGGCATTAAAAGTATTAATGCAACTTGCGATATTCTTAGTTTTATGTAAAGTATCCCATTATAGAAAAGCTTATGTTAACCTAAAGCTTTTATCACTTAACTCAATGGTTTTAACAGGTGGAATAACAAAAGTTTTAAGCCAAGAAGAGATTGAAAATATAGTAAGTTTTTTCTATAAAAAGATTTTAAATTCAAATCATAATCCAACTGTTGTTATGGATAATAACTACGATATTTGGACTCTTGGTTTAACACAAAAGTAAAAGGATAAAAAATGTCTATAAACTGTATTAGAAGATTAATAGAAGATGCAGCAATTTCTCATCCCAAAAAGAAAGCTATTGTTTTAGATGGAAAAACTATTTCTTATGAAAATTTACTAAAAAAAGTAAATCAAGTTGCTTTTTACTTAAAAGAGTTAAATCTACCAAAAAATAGTAGAATAGGAATTTACTCAAATAAAGGTATTGAACAAGTTATCGCAATATTAAGTATTTTATCAACTGATTATGTTTTAGTACCACTTACAAAACTTTTAAAACCAGAACAAGTTGAGTATATAATTAAAGATTGTGATATTAAATGTATTATTACAGATAAACTAAAACTTGAATCAATAGAAGAGATTAAATTTGATGGTCATATAATATCATATGAAACCACATCAAAAGAGATAGCATCTTTTGAAGAGATTTTTAAATACTATAATAAACCATATTTTTGTGAAATAAATGGTCATGATAATGCTGTTATTACTTACTCATTTGGTATCTCTGGAACTCCAAAAGGTATAGTAATTTCACATAGAAACTTAATAGATAGTGCTAGAGTTGTATCACAATATTTAGATTTAAATGAAGATGATGTTGTTTCAGGAATTTTGATTTTTAATTTAGATTATGGATTAAATCAAATATTTTGTACACTTTATAAAAGAGCAACATTAGCTCTTCATAGATTTATCTTAGCTAGCGATTTTTATAACCATGTAATTAATGATAACGTTACAGTTATTCAACTTATGCCTATAAATATTACTCAAATGTTTGATGAAGATATACACAGACTTCCAAGTGCTGAATTATTAGCTAATGTTAGAATAATAACTTCATCAGGTGGAAATGTAACTCCTAAAATGTTAAGTGATATTCAAGATAAATTTCATAATGCAAAATTCTTCTCAATGCATGGATTAACAGAAGCATTTAGATCAACTTACTTAGACCCAAGCCAAATAAACATAAGACCTAACTCTATAGGTAAAGCTATTCCTGATGTTGAATTATATGTTATTAATAGTGAGGGAAAAGAGTGTGCGCCAAGAGAGATTGGTGAATTAATTCACAGAGGTGGATATATTTACAAAGGTTTCTGGAATGCGCCACTTGAAACAAATGAGAGATTTAAATCAATTGAAATTTTAAAAGATGTAATAAACCTAGAGGGACAATTAAGAGATGAAGTTGTTGTAAAAACAGGTGATTATGTTTATAAAGATGAAGAGGGATATTTTTATTTTGTATCACGTCATGATGATATGATTAAAACAAGAGGATTTAGAGTTAGTCCTTTTGAAATAGAATCAGTTGTATTTAATAATATTCCACAAATAGAACAGTGCGCTGTATTTTCAATAGATAATCAAGATATTGAAGAGGAGATTGTATTAGTTTATAGTGCTAGAAGTGAAATGAGTTCTAAAGAGATTACTTTTGAGTTAAAAAAACATTTAGCTTCTTATATGATACCATCTAAGATTATTTATAAAAAATCACTTCCTTTAATTCCAAGTGATAAAAATATTGTAAACAAAGAGGAGTTAAAAAAGGAGTTTAAATAAACTCCTTTTTTTCTATATACTAAGGAAGTATTTTTTTTCTATATACAAAATATATAAATAATAAAAATACTGAACTAAAAAAACCTATTGTTAAAAATGAGTCTGTTGGAATAGTTGCAATATAAAATAAGATTTCATTTTGCTCATTTCCCCTTGAACTAATCATAGCATCTGAAGTGTAAGCTCGGCTATATTGATTTAAACTTATTACTAAATTTATAATTGCAAAAAAACCTATAGCTGTAAGTAAAATATCTGTATAAAAATTATTTTTAGAGGAAATTTTATTGTAAATACTATTTATATTCTCTTTTACCATATCAATCAACTGCTCTGTATTTGCTAATATATCTTTAAATCTCCATTTATTTAATATATTATTAAATACAATAAAATCATTATGGTTTAGATGTTTTAAAGTACTATAATACTCAACAAGATGAATATTTGTAGTACTAGATATATTTTCAAAATGTTTCATAGTATCAATAACAGCAGCTTTTTTTAATAAATTTTTTAGACAAAACTTTTTGCTCTCTTTCTTTTGAGATTGATTAATAATTATTCTTAAGTTATAACGAATAACATCAACAACTGCATAATAATACTGAGCTAAAAACATCATATACCATAGCTTGTCTATATTTTGCACTTTTTCTCTAAATGCATATCTAATCCAATCCAAAGAGTAAGCACTTTCATCATTTTTTATTTCAATAATTTTATCTTTTGAAACTGCATTATTTAACCAATTATCCAATACATTACTCTTTTTAGAATCCCCTTTCTCAAAAACCAAAGCACTTGATAACCACATAACTTTTAAGTCAATATCTTCTTTATTATAATCAATAAAATCCAAATAAGAGTTTTTCTCTTGAATGATATTATTTTCATCTATTTTCTCAATTTTATTTAAAAAAGTAGTTATTTTATCTTTTGAACTATTTAATACTTTATTGACTATTTTTTTAGCTACTGCTTCACAAGAGTTAGTAAACTCAAGATTATCTTCACTTGAAATATCTTTTAAGTTTAATTTCATATCAACAATACCAATAGTATTATCAAAAAATTGTAATTCAAATGATTCTACAGAATCTATAAATTTATCTATTAAATCTTTTTGTTTACCATTATAGTTTTTAATTATATTATTGGCAATTTTAGTGAAAAAAATACCAAAAACTCTTTTTTCATTTTTCTCTAAAGAGTCATATGAACTATCATTATAAAGATTAATATTCTTCTCTAATTGACAAAACTCTAAACACTCAAAATCCTCATATAAACTTGAATTCTTTTTAACATCTTTCCAAAAATTAAAAAAACTACCTGATTTGAAAACAGACTCACTATTATCTAAACTAAAATGCACTCTAACAGGTGCAACTGCATATAATTTCATCTTTTACCTAGTCAATTTGAATATACATATTTTCTATATATAAAATTTTACCTTTTAAAGGACCATTAATAATTCTTACCTTGGTTTTTTTCAACATCTCATCATAAAATTTGATAATTCCAGGTTTTTTAAAATATTCACTCCACTCTAAAACAATAGCTTTAGTGCCTGTTGGTAACATATATTTTTCTTGAGAATTCAAGGTTTCAGAAGCAACAACAATTGGAAAAGAAGAGTTACTAACTAAGCGTACATAATCAGAAATAGTAGGATTTAATAATTCTTGGTTTTTAAATAGTATCTCATCATATTTTCCTGACTTTTTTAAAGAGTCCAAGGCATTATTGAACTTTTCCATAAAAACTCTATTTTTAGAATTAACACTTGAGATTAAATGTAAAGTATCTAAGCTAATAAACTCTTTATCTTTTATATACTCAATATTTGTATAAAAATCATTAAAATATTTTTTTATAATTGTTATACCAACTAATTTATTAGATGGCAATAAATCAATTTCTCCTCGATTTAAGGAATTAAATGCCCTAAGCTCATTATTAAAAAATATCTTATTTTTAAACTTATTAACATCTATATTTTTATATGCATAACCATTTATTAAACCAATTTTAGAGTTATATAAGGAATTTTTATTATAATTATTAACATTATAAAATAGTACATTTTCAGTTTCTAATAAACTTTTAGAATAATTCATCTCTTTTTCTCTTTCTAAAGTTTTAAAATAAGGAAAAGTAGCATCATATTTTTCTTCTTTGGTATATAAATAACCATTTTCAAAAGAGTTTAATTCTAAACTATAATTAATCTTTAACTCTTCCATAATAGCATCAATAATCTCTGTAGTTATTCCCTTATTAGATAGTTTATTATCAACATAAGGATACCAATTATCTGTAGTTATTTTTAAACTATTTGCATTTAAACCATATATAAATATACAAATTAATAATAAAACTCTATTTAATCTCAATAAAACACTCCACAATAATAATTTTAATGTTGGAAAAAAATAACATTATATTGGATTTTAACATAAGTCTATTAAATGGCAATTAAATAGATTTCAGTATTTATTATTTAATTTGACCTGAATCAAACATATTAATCTCATTTTATAATATTATTACCTTATGAAAATATAAAATAATGTTACTAGATGTTGCACTTAAGAAAATTATTTTTAAATTAATAAATAAATATTTACTTAAAAGTAAAACTAGAATATAATTTTTATATAAAACAAACTTCGGAGATTAAAATGAAAAAAATTGCTTTATTAACAGCTATCTTAGCTACAGTTGCTTTTGCTAATCCTTATGCAAAATGTGTTGCCTGTCATGGTGCAAATGGAGAAAAAGCTGCATTAGGTAAATCTAAAATAATTAAAGATATGACAAAAGCTGACTTTATAGCTGCTATGAAAGGTTATAAAGATGGTTCTTATGGTGGTCCTATGAAAGGTCTTATGAAAGGTCAAGTAACATCTTTAAGTGATGCTGATATTGAAGCTATTGCTTCTCAAATAGCTAAATAATTTTAATTTCAAACTAGAAAATTTTCTAGTTTGAAACTTCTAATCTATCCCTACCATTGATTTTTGCTTCATATACTTTGTTATCTGCTAATTTTATAAAATGATCTATTGAATGAGCTTTATTATAAAATGAAACTCCAATAGAGATTGTTATTGAAATCTCTTTTTCAGGATGAAAAACCCTTTGGGATTTTATACTCTCTTTTAAAAAGTTCAGTTTTTCAATTAAAAGATTTTTCTCTTCAAAACATAAAATAATAAACTCTTCTCCACCATATCTATAAACTTCGCCATTTAATTGAGTATTAACAAAATCTTGAATTTTTGAAGATAAGAATTTTAAAACCTTGTCCCCCGTATCATGACCAAAATTATCATTTATACCTTTAAATCTATCAGCATCAATAAAAGCTGCACAAAGTTTATTTGCATGTCTTTGTTTTGTAAATAGTTCTAAATCACTCTCCATTTTTCTTCTATTATATAAAGAGGTCAAAGGGTCTCTGTTCATCATATCTTTTAATTGTTCTTTCTCTTTTAAAAGTTGTTCAATTAAATTATCTTTATAATTTTCATTTGTTTGAAGATTTTTTTGTTCTAGAATTTTTCCTAATTTGAACTCAAATTTATTTAATTTAGCATTATAATTTATATCTTTACACTCAATTTTCATATATGGTTTTTCATCGCCTAAACCATTTTTTAAGATTAAACTATGAACTTTTTTAATGTCATATCTTATTTTGTCATCAACTATTTTAATATCTAAAAGTTCACTTCTCCAATATTTATTAATATCCTTAGTTAAAACTCTTTGTTTCATATTTAAAATATCATCAAATGTTTCTTTTGGAATAGATATTGTAATAAGCAAAGAAAAGCCCTTTTTTTAAATTTTTCATATAATATAGTATAAAAATTTATATCTTGATAAATAGAGTTATATGATATAAGATTTTCTTATAGTTAAACTTATTTGATTATAAGAAAGTTTTAACTATCATTGCAAAAATTTTAATAAGGATTAGTTATATGAACGCTAGAGAAAAATTCGACCCTATGTGCTTTTTATCAAGTTTAGGTGCTGGTGGTTTATCTGTTTCATTTTTTATGTATTTGATGTTTTTAGTACCCCATAAAGATAGTCCAATGGCTACTTTTAATCATATTTATCCAGTTTTAATGGAGGGTTCTGTTTTATCTTTAATTAGTGCTTTTGCCCTTGTGTTTATTGTTGCTTTTGCATTTTTACACTTTAAACTACTTATTTTTACTACAAAACAGTTTAATATTTATAAAAAAACTGAAGCATATACTAAATTGCTAAACTCAAACGCTGAGATTTCTCTTATGACTATTCCATTAACATATGCAATGACAATAAATGTTTGTTTTGTTTTAGGTGCTGTTTTTGTACCGAATTTATGGAGTATTGTTGAATATATGTTTCCATTTGCACTTATAGGTTTTGCTGTTGTTGGATATTTTGCTTTAAAAATATTTTTTGAATATTTCACTAGATTATTAACAAAAGCTAGTTTTGATTTTACAAAAAACAATAACCTTTCTCAAATGATTTCTATATTTTCCCTATCAATGATTGCTGTTGGTTTTGCAGCGCCTGGAGCTATGAGTCACACTACTATAGTAAATGCTATTGGAATATTTGGTGCAATATTTTTTGCATCAATTGCTTTATTGTTATTATTAATCAAACTTACAATCGGTTTTGTAAATATGTTTGAAAATGGTATTGGTCTTGAAGCTTCGCCATCACTTTGGATTATGATTCCAATTCTTACACTTTTAGGAATAACATTTATTAGAATCTCTTTTGGTCTTGACCATAATTTTCATACACCACTTGCAAAATCATCACTATTTACATTTACATCTTTTGTTGTTGCACTTCAAATTATATTTGGTATTTTAGGTTATAAAGTTATGAAACAAAATAGATATTTTGAAGAGTATGTAAATGGGGATAAAAAATCTTCAGTTTCATTTGCCTTAATTTGTCCAGGTGTTGCTTTTATGGTATTTGGAATGTTCTTTATTAACTTTGGACTAACATATAATGGGGTAATTGAAAAATACTCAATTGCTTATATTATATTAATGTTACCATTTGTTTTTGTTCAATATAAAACAGTACTTTATTTTTTCAAATTAAAATCTAAATTCTCTCTTTAATCTCATTATGATAAAATCCTAGAATATAAATTCTAAGGTTTTATCAATGCTACAACTACTACTAAAACTACTTTTCCCAACTATAATTTTACTATTTTTCACAGCTTGTGCTCAAAAAAATCTTGATACTGAAGTTAATGATTTAAAAATATATAAACAAAATGCAGATGAATACACAAACTCCCTACCCTACTTTGAAAAAAATATGCAAGAAAAACTAAATAAAGAGTTTGATGAAAGATATTTTAAACCTTGGCATAAAGAGAGATTTGAAGCTAGTATTGAAGATGTAACTTGGCAATTTAAATATAAAAATAAGAAAGTTTATGGGGATAATTTACGATTATTATCAAAAGAGTGGTTTGAAAAACAGATAGAAAACTCAAACTTTGAGAGATATAATAGCTTTTTGAGAAAGGCAATTACAGTAAAAAACTCTGATTTAAGAGTTTTTCCAACAAATAGTAAAATCTTTTATAATCCCAAAAAAGCTGGAGAGGGATTTCCCTTTGATTATAATCAAAACTCAGGTATAAAAATAAATAGCCCTATTTTAATATCTCACTTCTCAAAAGATAGAGCTTGGGTTTATGTTTTATCCTCTTTTGCAAAGGGTTGGATAAAAGTTACAGATATGGCTTATGTGGATGAAAAGATTATAAACTTTTTTGAAAATCAAAACTACTATATTGCTATGAAAGATAACTTTCCTATTTACAAAAAAGGTGTATTTGTAGAGTATATAAAACTAGGAACACTTTTCCCTTTAAAAAATAAAAAAGCAATTACAGTTGGAAGATTTGCAGATAATCAAGGATATATAAGATTAATAGATATTCCAAATATCTATATGGAAAAAAAACCAATTGAGTTTAATAGTGAAAATATTTCAAAGCTAATAAATGAGCTTATAGAGGAACCTTATGGTTGGGGTGAAGCCTTAAATCATAGGGATTGTTCAGCCCTAACAAAAGATTTTTTTACACCATTTGGTATAAACTTAAAAAGAAACTCTTATGGTCAAACCTTAGATTATAAATATTATGACTTAAGTAAATTTAGTGATAAATCTAAAAAAGAGTTCATAATAAAAAATGCAGTTCCTTTTTTATCTTTAGGATATTTAAAAGGTCATATTATGATTTATATTGGCCAAAAAGATGGTGAACCACTCTTCTTTCACAATGTTTGGGGTGTTAAAACAAAAGATATATTTGGAAATGAGGGAAGAAAAATAGTTGGAAAAGCGGTAATAACTTCTTTAAATATGGGAGAAGAGATTAACAGCTTTGATGGAAATAAAAGTCTAGTTTCAAGGCTCATTGGCTTAGTAAACCTAAGTCAAGAAAAAGAGCCTAAAACTAACTCTTCCTTAGATAAATAAGTCTATATAACATAGGAACATAATATAAATTAAGTACAGTAGCCCATAATATACCAAAGCCTAAAGAGACAGCCATAGGTTGTAAAATCAAAGCTTGTCCTGAGGCAAAAAACATTAAAGTAAATAGACCTAAAATAGTTGTAATTGAGGTTAATAAAATAGGTCTTAATCTTAAAAGAGCAAAAGATAGAAGTTCATCTAAATTTTTTGCTTTTTTAATAAAATCCATCATAATAATTCCATCATTAACTATAACTCCTGCTAATCCAATCATACCAATTAAACTAGGCATTGTAATATTAAGTCCTAATAAATAGTGTCCCACAAATACACCTAAAATAGATAAAGGAATAGTTGAGATTATAATTAATGATTTAATCATAGAATCAAACATCCAAACAAGAGAAATAAAGATTAGTAAAATAGCAATAATAGCAGCTTGTCCCATCTCCCTTTGAACTTTTTCATTCTCTTGTTGTTCACCTTTTATATCAATAGTTACACTCTTTCTGTATTCATTAATAGTATTATTTAATTTTTCAAACACTTCAGCTGAAGTTACACCACTAATAGAAGCTGTTATTGATACAATTCTTTCACCATTCTCTTTAAATATTTGAGAATAGGCATTTTTTCTTACAATATCAACCACATCTTTTAGTAAAATCTTTTCATCACTATTTGGAACTATTATTTCAAAATTATCTAAACTTTTCAAAATATCTTTGTTTTTACTTTGAAAAACAACATCTACAATTCCCTCATCATCAAACATTTTTGAATATGAACCTTTAAAATAAAAAGGTCTAATAGATGAAACAATATAGTTTTCACTTATTCCTAAACTTTGACCATAAGAGTTTACTTTAAACTTTAACTCAATATTTCCCAAAATTGAATCATCAGCCACATTTGAAACACCTTTTATCTCATTTAAAGCTTTTTTAATACCAATTACAGCCTCTTTAGTCTCATTATTATCTCCACTAATTGATAACTCTAAATCATTTTTAACAATTCCAGCCTTAGGAACAAAAACTTTGAGCTCTTCAAAATCTTTTGAAACAATAAGAGGTTTTAAAAGCTCTTTTATTTCACGCTCTACTTGTTGGGCAGGTTTTACTCTTATCATATTTGTATCATCATATTTAGGAGATAAATATGGATTTATATATTTATCAAACAGATTTTGAGGAGCTTTTTCATTTAAATTAACAAAAATTTGAAAATAAAACTCTTCATTTTGTGCTTGATTTTTACCATCTAATTTTAATCCAATTATAGAAGAGATTGAGTCTAAATCCTTATCAAAATCATACTCTTTTAATATTTTTTCCTCTATTTTTGATA
>CBFIGT010000042.1:0-17235 GCA_965662175.1 Arcobacter sp.
ATAGTTTTTGCAGTTGCTATTGATGAATATTTTTGTAAAGAGATAGTAGCTTTTGCGTTGATAGCTGTTTTAGCATCAGCAATTTTAGTACCACCTGCATATAGTTTATATTCACCAGCTCCTGTATCCCATTGCTCTTCATGGTCACCAATCATTATGATTTTGTCACCAAACATTTTAGAGATTTTTTTAATCTCTTTTAAAGAACCTAAATATGGTTCAAATCCTGGGATTATGTTGATTCTCTCTTCATCTAGAACTTTTTCTTCTCTAGTTGGATTTAATTGCTCTAAAGTAGATTTCATCATATTATCATAACCTGTAATATGAGAACCAACAAATGATGGTGTATGTGCATGAGGAATTTCGATATTATCTAATTCACCCTCAGCATCTTCTCTAGCACCTATAATAAATGCATTTAAGTCATCCCCAATAACCTCTGCCATACAAGTTGTACTAACAGCAATCATTTCAGGTTTATAAAGTGCATTACAGTTTCTTAAACCATCTTTCATATTAGCTAATCCACCAAAAACAGCTGCTGATTCAGACATTGAATCAGATACACATGGAGTTGGTTCTTTGAAGTGTCTTGTAAAATATGTTCTAAAATATGCAACACAACCGTGGCTTCCATGAACGTAAGGCATAGTGTTTTCAAAACCAAGACCAACCATAACAGCACCTAGTGGTTGACAAGCTTTAGCAGGATTAACAGTAATAGCTTCTCTTGCTAAATTCTTTTCTCTATATTCCCAAGACTCAGTCCATTTTTGAATCTCAGCTACTTTCATAGGGTCAATAGCCCCCATAGAACCTTCAAACTCTTTTTTATTATTTAAAACTTCTTGATATTCAGGCTTTAAAAATAATTTTTGTCCATTTACTATATTATCTAAATCTTGCATGCTACTACTCCTTATGCTTCTTTATCCCATGGAGCTGTAGTATGATCCCACACAGGAGAGTTCATAGCTAAATCCATATCTTTTGCAAAAATTGCGAACGCATCGTATCCGTGGTAAGGACCACTGTAATCCCAAGAGTGCATCTGTCTAAATGGTAATCCCATTTTTTGGAATACATATTTCTCTTTAACTCCAGCTGCAACTAAGTCAGGTCTTAATTTTTTTACAAACTCTTCAAGTTCATACTCATTTGCATCATCATAAATAAGTGTTGATCTTCCTAAATCTTCTTTAGTTCTTTTATAATCATCACCATGACCAAACTCATAACCTGTACCAATAACTTCCATTCCTAAATCTTCATAAGCCCCAATAACATGTCTTGGTCTTAATCCACCAACATAAAGCATAACTT
Source organism: Arcobacter sp. (assembly GCA_965662175.1). Classification (GTDB taxonomy): domain Bacteria; phylum Campylobacterota; class Campylobacteria; order Campylobacterales; family Arcobacteraceae; genus Arcobacter. The sequence goes on from CBFIGT010000042.1 coordinate 1,327, forward strand.
TTTTACCCTCTAACATTGGTCTATATTTAGCAATAACAGTATCAGTCATAGCTGTATATTTAGCAATAGTAGCTTCTGTTTTTGCTTGAATTGTTTCATCAAAAAATGAAGCAATTTTTCTTAAACTTTCAGTTGTTTTAGTAGGTCCAAAGAAGTTATATTCCATCCAAGGTATACCAAACTCTTGCTCCATATGTCTAGAAATATAGTTCATAGATCTATAACAGTGAAGTAAATTTAATTTTGCTTTTGGAGCGATTGCCAACTCTTTATAAGTTGCATCACCTGACCATTGTGCAATTACTCTTAATCCCATCTCTTCTAGGATTAATCTTGTTGACCAAGCATCTCCACCAATATTATAATCTCCAATAATTGCTACATCATAAGGTGTTGATTCAAAATCTTTTCTATATGAAGTATCAGGCATAACGTGATCTCTAATCATGTCATTTGCAATGTGGTGACCAAGTGATTGAGAAACCCCTCTAAATCCCTCACATGAAACAGCAACAGTTTGATGACCTGTCTCTTTTTTATGTACTTTTGCAACTGCTTGAATATCATCTCCAATTAATCCAATTGGACACTCTGATTGAATTGATACACCATTATTTAATGGGAATAATTCATCAATCTCTTCAAGTGCTTTTTTAAGTTTTTTATCTCCACCAAATACAATATCTTTTTCATTGAAATCAGTTGAGAAGTTCATTGTAACAAAAGTATCAACACCTGTTGTTCCAATATAATAGTTTCTTCTTCCACCTCTTGAATATTGCCCACAACCAATTGGTCCATGAGAAATATGAATCATATCTTTAATTGGTCCCCAAACAACACCTTTAGAACCTGCATATGCACATCCTCTTTGAGACATAACTCCTGGTACTGTTTGTTTATTTGATCTTGTTGTATCACAAGAACCTTTTACACCCTCTGGAGAATCAACCCCTAAGTGTTTAGCTCTATTCTTCTTAGCTTTCGCTGGATACGCTTCTAGTACCTCAGCTATCGCTTCTTTTTGTAGACTCTCTAATGTTTCTGGTCCCATCTGCTTTTCTCCTTACTTTTTTACATACATTTAAACAAGTTTTGCTTACGCTACTTTAACTCTATATAGGTTCATATCATCTAATTTTTTACAAATCACTTTAGTTGAATCACCATCAACTGATTTTGAGATTTCTGAAATTTGATATTTATTTGTGTAATAAATCATTTTGAAATCATCTTTTGCTGCACACTCTGTATTTGTATAATAATCTACAAGTGCTGTATGAAGAAAAGTTCCACTTGGAATCGAAATTTCTTCTAATTTAACACCTTCTCTTGTTTCACTTGTTACTGTAACAGTTTTACCTGTAGCATCAATACCTTCTTCTACTTTTTCAATTACTTTTTCAAAACTTACATTATTACCTTCGCTAGCTGGAAAGTGGTATCCACATACAAACATTTTGTCTCCTTCTTTCTTTCTTTTTTAATTTATTTTTATTTTAATATTATTCAAAAGAGGCGTGATTACGCGTCTTCTGCTTTTTTACCTAAGTTTTCTTCGTCAACTTCTTCTTCTAAACCGAATTCCATTAATAGGTTTTCTAAGTCATCCATTTCTAGTGGTTCTGGAATAACTTTTAAGTCATTAGCAATAATTTTTCTTGCTAACTCTTTATACTCCATAGCTTGGTCAGATGATGGTGCAAACTCAACAACTGTCATTCTTCTTAACTCAGCTCTTTGAACGTGGTTAGATCTAGGTACAAAGTGAATCATTTGAGTACCAATTTGCATAGCTAAATGTTTTGCTAAGTCGTACTCTTTATCTGTCATTCTTGCATTACAAATAAGACCTGCAAGTCTAACTCCACCTGTATTTGCATATTTTAAAATACCTTTTGAAATATTATTAGCTGCATACATAGCCATCATTTCACCAGACATTACAATATAAATCTCTTGAGCTTTACCTTCTCTAATTGGCATAGCAAATCCACCACAAACAACATCTCCAAGAACGTCATAAGAAACGAAATCTAATTCATCATCATATGCACCCTCTTCTTCAAGAAAGTTAATTGCTGTAATAACTCCTCTACCAGCACATCCAACACCTGGCTCTGGACCACCTGATTCTGTACAGTTGATATAACCCTCAGTAATATCTGTGTTATCTGGGTGAAACTCTGCTGCACCTGGTTTACATACATCTTCTAATTCTAAATCTTCAACTGTTCCAGCTTCAGAAGCTAATTGCATAATTGTTGATTGTGCTTTCTCATGTAAGATTAATCTTGTAGAATCCGCTTTAGGATCACAACCTACGATTAATATTTTTTTCCCATAGTAGTGACACATTGATGCTAATGTATTTTGAGATGTAGTTGATTTACCAATCCCACCTTTTCCGTAAAATGCTATTTGTCTTAAATCTGACATATTGTCTCCTTTTATTTATAATAATTACGAAATAGATAATTGCACTTTGTGTTCCACTGAACTTTTTTTTGAATAAATTTTTTTAAATTTTTTTACTGCTCCCATAAAACCGATGTTTTTAAACTAATTTTCTTTTTTGAATTTATTTTAAGATAAAAATTGTCTTATTTACACTTCTGTAAAACTGATGTAAATTTTGTAAATTTCAATAATTTTTTATTAAATTAGGTCTATAAAATAGGAAATAGTGTAAAACAATTTGGAAGGATTAAAATAAATTTTTTATTGAATAAGGAAGGGGTATAAAGAAAATAGAGAGACTTATAAAGATTTGTTTAAATATTTTCTACTTTATAGAGTTTTTTTCTCTCTTTTGATGAGGGAACATCAAGCATTTTTCTATATTTTGTAATAGTACGTCTTACCATTTTTAGTGAAAACTTTGTATGAATTGCTTCTAAAATATCTTGGTCTGTCATTGGTTCTTCTTTATTTTCATACTCAACCAAGTTTAGAATATAGTTTTTTATCTCAGATGATGATAAATCTTTATCATTAACTGCATTTGAAAAAAAGTGTTTAAGAGGATAAGTTCCCAAACTACACTCTATATATTTGTTTGCAACAGCTCTACTAATAGTTGACTCAGCAAAGCCAATCTCACTTGCTAACTCTTGCATAGAATAAGGTTTAAGCTCTCCTCCTACAAAAAATGAGACTTGCTTTTCTACTATTAAAAGGACTATTTTATATAGAGTTGATTTTCTTAAACCCAAGAGATTTACTAAATCCCTTGCCTCTTTTAGTTTCTCTTTTATACTCTCATTTTTTGAGGAAAAGGCATCTTTTACTTCAATATCTGGATAATAAGCATGATTTATTTTTACATTAATATCTTCACCAACTTCTACAAAAAAATCAGGAACTACTTGTACATTATTGTTCATATAATTAATAGCTGGGGGATTATTAAAGTATTTAATCACATCTTTTGCATCATCAAATCTATGATGAGAGGCATATTTGTCCAAGTGAGCTATATCTTTTATGATTTTTTTTATAAATCTATATAACTCATCATCAATCTTTTTATCACAAGCATCTAACTGAAAAAGAAATGATTCTGATAAATTTATTGATCCAATACCACTTGGTTCTAGTAGTGAAAATCTTTGTCTTATGGACTCAACATACTCTTTGAAAACACCACATGTAAGTGCAATTTTTTCAATATCACCCTCAAAATAACCCTCTTCATTTATATCACATAATATTTCCATAGCAACTTTTTGAGAGTTTGGTGTAGGAAAGTTTGGTGCACAAATTTGTTCACTTATTACATCATTTAATGATTCACTATATAAAGCTAAAGACTCTATAAACTCTCCACTTGTACCTTGAGGCATAAAATTAGAGTAAAACTCTTTTGGTTTTTTAATCTCTAAAAATGGATTTTCATAAGATACATTTGTTAGATGTTTCTCTAGGTCTTGAAGTGATGATTGTAGCATTGGAAGCCACAATTTAAGTGATAAATTAAGATTTTGCTTTTGAGCAACGGATGTTGATAATGATGGTGCCATTTTATAATGATGCCCAAATTCAAAAAGAATTTGGACTCTCCTTTGTATATTTTTTAATACTTAATTCTAATTACACCGTTAGGTTTAACAATTTTCATTTGACAAGAAAGTCTTGTATTATCTGTACAAGTTCCAGCACAAGCCTCTTTTATTACTTTAATCTCTTTATCATTGATTGGTGAGATAAACTCCATACCTTGTTCTATTTCAACTACACATGTACCACACTCACCATCTCTACATCCAAAAGGTAAAGCTGAACCAGATGCTTCAACTACATCTTGAATTGTACTTCCTGGCTTAACATTGATTGCTAAAAAATCATTAATAATTTCTACTCTTGTTGTCATACTATTTCCTTTATTTTAATGTATATGGTTTTACTAAAATGTCACCTTTGATTAACATCATAGGTGCAACTCTAACTTTTGGGCTAATTGTAAATTGTTGACATTGTAAAGCCTCATCAGCTGTAATAGCTCCAAGTTCTACTAAAATATCTAACTCTTCATCTTCCATATAACTTGTAGGTTCTTCTTCACAAAGATTTTCAACTTTGATTAAACTCTTAGAGTAATCTTTTGTATCAGATGGTAGTGGAACACACTTCTCTTTTGCCAATCTAACAATTGGTTCACCAATTTTTGCATCATAAACACCGTCTGTTTCAGTATCAAAATGCATAAAAATAACTTTTGCCATATTTCTCTCCTTTTTTTTAGCTTGTTTTACATACATACCAAGCCATATGAAAAAGTTCTTTAAACTCTTTCATCTGACTTGGCTTTTAAGCTTTAATCTTTGCTATAGTATTTTTCTCTATGTTTTCGCATAAACTCCAGCTCTTCTTCTACTTCATCTCTATAATCTTCCATAGCTTCAAGTTCATGTTCTCTACAACCAACTATTTCAACAGGAACATCCATCAAACCTAAAAAATGAACCTCATAAACACGAATAACTTGTAAAAATTCACCCACTGATTTGATATATCCAATAGCACCCGCTGGCATAAGAAGTGTACCAATTGGAGCATGGGGATATGTTCCATCATTTACGATATCTTTTAGTAGTTTTACTTTTTGTCCCATTCCAAACTTAGCTTTATCTTCATCTTTCCCTGAACGACCAGCTGTTACACTATCGTGTAAAAAAGTATTTGCATCTACAATACTCTCATGCTCTATTCCACTTTTAGCAGCCACAAGATCCTCCTTGTCCGCTTGGACTTGGAGAACAAGAAGAACAACCCTCTAATTTTCCAGTTTCATACATATTCCAAACATCAGCAGCACTTGGAGCATGACCTGTTTTATAATCACCATAAACTCTTAAAAGAGAAAATTTTAGAAACTCTAAAGTTCTATCTTCTCCCTCAATATTGGCTAAACCTTTTTTGATAAGAGTTCCATACTCTTTCATCATATGAAATCTTTTTACATTAATTAATTTTTGGTCAAAATCAATTTCAAAAAATTTAAAAAAATCCTCTGTATCTCTTAGTTTGTAAAATTCAGATAAAGTTGCCATAATCTATTCCTTTTAAAATTATTCTTATGCAGGAATTTGTTCTTTTAATGAACTAATCCAGTTTTCGATTCTCTCTTGGGTTTTATCACTCTCATTGTGTTGGTCAATTGCAAGTCCACAAAGTTTACCATCCATTTCAGCTAGTGAAAACTCATATTTATAATCACCTGCATCCACAAAACCAACTATCTTTGCACCTGCTTGGGTAAATGTTTTATAAAGTTTTCCTAATGCTGAACAAAAATGTTCACCATGTTTAACACAATCTCCAGCCCCAAACAAAGCAATAGTTTTTCCAGAAAAATCAATCTCATCTGACTCTATTTCAAGTAAAGGATCAACCCACTCAAAGTAAACATCACCTTGACCCCAAGTAGAACTTCCTATAAATAAAATGTCATACTCCAACATCTGTTCCACATCATCAAAATCTTCTTCCATATTTATAACTTCTTCAACATCAAAAGCTTCAGCTAAAGCCTCAGCTATTTGCATAGAAGTTCCACCTGCTGTTCCACAAAAAATACCTATACTTGACATATTAACTCCTAAATATTTTTGTATTTGTTATAAATTTCTTGAGCTTTAAGAAGATATTTTTCACCCTCTTTTTCCAAGTCTTCATATGTTCTAAAAGAGTATCTATGGGCATCTTTGAAGAATTTTTCACATAAAACAATTTTGTCAGCAAAAACTACAACTCTACCAAATCCCTCATGACTCATCTCCATCACAACAGAACACATAACTCCTGTTAGTTTTTCAAAAGCTAAAGCAACAGATTGAAAAATAAGTCTGATATCTTTTATTTGCATTTCATCAATATCAGCAATAATAGGAATATTTTTTAACTCCTCTTTTGTTTTTACATACTTCTCTTTTAGTAAATCTTCATCAGATTTATTAACCCAAGTTCCAAACTGGTCTAAAGCTCTAATTTGACCCATAAGTGTTGTTATAAATAGTTCTTTAGTTTCCATTATGCAACCTTTTTTTCTATTATTTTTTTGATGAAAGGAGGAGGATTAGAGTTCAACATATCTTTTAGTTTGTTTACCTCTTCCTCAATAGCTACTACCTCTTTATATTTGATAGTAAAAATTCCATTGTTTATAAGTTTAGCTGCAGCTATTGCTCCAACATTTGTAAAATATACAATATCAATATCTTTTAAAAGATCAACAGTTTTATCTGTGTCTTTTTCAAGTACTTTTTTGATTTCACCTAGGCTAATATCATTTTTAGTAATCTCATAAACCGCAAACTGCTTTGCACTACCAAAATGAGAATCAATATTTTCCAAATCACTTGTTGCAAATGCAACTCTTAAAATTCCCTCTTTTGTTTCATTTGATGTTATTTTAATACTACTCATTTCATCATCCTAATAAATTTACTAGAATATATGCAAATAGTGTTCCATAGAATTTATTAACTCTTTTTACTTCTTATAAGTGCCAAGAAATCGATTAAATCACTTAAAAAGAAAGCTCTATTTGAAATCTCTGCAAAATATATATTGGTAAAAGTGTTTTGATTTATAAATGATTTTGCACTAACTATAAACTCTCCTGGAATTTGATTGTTAATTGCAACAGGTTTTGTAAGCTCTTCACAAACCTCTTCAAAAAGAAAAAATATCTCAGCTGGCTTAGTTTCACATAAAAGATATATGTCACTTCTATAAAGATTATATTTTTTATACATTTGATGATATGTCTCTTTGCTCATTTTCCTAACCCCACTAAATATAAGATATTGTTTGTTGTGTCTAAAGCTTTTTTTGATAAATCATCAAAATATGCACCAATCCCTGTTGAATTTATCTTCAAATTTGTAGCTCTTAACATAATAATATGTGCTAAAAATCCAGCAATAATATAGTTTTGGGAGTAGTTACTATCTATTTTTGATGTGAAAAATAGTGTTACAGCTGATGTTCCACCAATATTTTGATTAAAAGCTAACTCTTTTGAAAGCTCTCTAAACTCTCCACTTTTTTGTAAGTTTGACTCTTTGTAAATAGCTTTTTCTAAACCCTCAATATTGTGATTTATAAAAAATATCTCTAAGCCATATTTGTTTGAAAACTCAAAAATATCTTTTAAAATCGTTTCAAACTCTTTTTTTAATATTGATTCATTTTTAAAAGCTCTAGCTGACCTTCTTTTATCAATAGCTTCTTGTAGGTCACTCTTTTTTAGATTGTTTAGAAATTTAGGTTTAAACTCAATAAAATTTTCTTTATAAAAATTTGAGTAATAGTTTTCAATAAAATCATCTTTTATAAAATAATCACAAGGGTTTACAAAAGGAATTTTTTCTCTTAACTCTTTTGTTTTTATTTGTTTGTATGGATTTAGATAAATTGCAGCTAAAAAGTGTTCATAATTATCAAAAGAGAATAACTCATTTAAACTCTTTATTTGAAATGAAAAATTAAATTCAAACTCTTTTAAAAGCAATGCACTATAAATTGAAGCTAATTGGTGACCACTATCTAAGAGGAGATATCTTATTGCTCTTTTTTCATATTTCCAAGTAGTTCTAAAATATACATTACTTATTAATATTATAAACTCATGTTGTTCTATATTTAAGTAGTATTCAACTCCATCATTTGTTAATTCATGTATTAAACATAGGTTATTTTCCAAAGGTTCATAGTGATAAATACCATTTAAAAAAGATTTAACTCCTCTTATTTGGATATATATTTCACAAGGATAAAGACCACCAGCACTTGGATTTGACCTTAAGTTTACTTCATCTTTTCCATATTTTTTAGTGAAAGTGCTTTTTCCAAAGTTTTTTATAAAATCTAGTTGGGGATAATCATCTAAACTAAATCTTCTAAAAAAGTTTGGATATTTTTTATAAGCTCTTGCTTGAGTTTGCCAGTCTATAAACTGTATTTGGGTGAAAGCATTTTTTTTAGTAATATCTGTACTATTATGAAACTCTTGCATTTTTTAACATTTTTACAATTTTTGGAGTTACCGCTAAATCAATAGCTTTAAAGCCATCAAGATTTTCATATGAACAATCAGCACCATGTTTTAAAAGAAGTTCCACAAACTCCTCTTTTCCAGCACTTGCACAATACATCAGTGATGTTACATCATTTACATTTTTTGAATCTATTTCAATACCAGCACTTATTAAAAGCTCAAAACACTCATAAGAGTTAGCAAAACATGAGTTCCAAAGTGCTGAGTTACCATCTACATTTTTGATATTTAAATCAACGCCTAAGTTAATCAACTCTTTTACTAAAGCTACTTTTCCCTCTCTTGCTGCTTTCATAATAGGAGAGTTTCCATATTTTCCTGTGTCATTTAAATTAGTTTGACTATAACTATTTTCCAAAAGCCACTGTTTTAACTCATTACTTAATGTTTTCATACTCCCATCCAATTCTCATGAACATGACCTTTTGCTTTATAATTAACTGTCTCTTCAAGTTTTATTTCTAAATCATCTAGATTATAAGAAGACTCTGCATTTGTTGGTATCTCTTTATATTTTATTAGACCCTCTTTATCTATAATAAAAATAGATTTTGCAACTAACTCTTCGTTTAGATTTACACCAAATTTAAGTGAAAATTTATTGAAGTCATTTGAGATAAATCCCTCATCTAAGTTATAGGCTTCTTTTACTTTTTTTATATTTTCAAGTGAACTATTTGTGATGATATAGACTAAAAGTTTTGATTTAAATTTATTTAAAATATCATGTAAACCGTTGTTATAATCTTTTATCTCGGGCATAGTAAGCATAACTTGTATTTTAGGTGCCATCATTCCTATAACTTTTGTTTCATCATTTAACATTTTTACTCTAATAGCTGGTGCCTCTGACTCAATTTTTCTCTCTTTTGCTTTTAGTATATAAAACTCTTTTTTGTATTTTACTTCCATTATAAAATTTCCTTGTGTGTTATTTGACAATTTGTATCTATTATCATTAGTGATTTTTTTAATTGATTTCTTTCATCTTTTATTTCAAAGGTTTTTGAAAACTCTTTAAACTCTTTTGAAATTAGATTCTCTTTTAGGCTATAAATTTTTATAATCTCTTCACAATCCTCCATAGAACTAGCTGTTATAATAAAAGCATCTGCTCTATTTTTGAAAAAAGAGATAGCTTCATTTAGCTCATTATTGAACTCTTTTATATTTGGTAGAGTCATTACAACCTGTACTTTCTCTTTTGGAATTCCCAAAAGCCTTGTATTTCCATTTATCATTTGTAAGGCTAAGGCATTTACAATAGGTCTTTGTAGATTAATGCTCATGGAAAGCTCCTTGATTATGGTGATTTATCAAGTTTGCTAACTCAAAAAGTAAATAAGTACTTCCCTCATAAAGTATGTCATTTTTAAGTTGATTTCCAACTCCCTCAAAATCAGGAAAACCTCTTAAAAGTAGAGCTTTTTTATGTTTGCTTGTATATCTTTCTCCATGAAAGTTTGAGATTAAAACATCACTCTCTTTTAGATATTTTTCCACATCTTCAAAATCACCAATAAGCAAATGCTCACACTCTATATTTTCTAATAAATCATTTTTATGAGTAGTTACTATTGCTTTTATATTAGCACCAGCTTCTACAATAGTATTGGCAATACTAATACACTGATCAGGTTCTAAAGCCAATACAACAGAAGCACTTCCTATAGCAAAATGGCTATCAAGTAAGGCATCTTGTAATCTTTTTCTCCATCTTACAATACTAGGATGAGGAGCTGATAACTCTTTGATTTTGCATAGGTTTTTAAAAAGTTTATCATTTTGTTCTAATCCACCAAGAGAGTCAAAATGTAAAAGGTTTATATTTTCATTTTTCTCTTTTAGTTTAAGACCAGCTTTTTTAACACTAGAGCCAACTGAAATTGCCAAAGAGCATGAGGCTAGTTTTTTTATCTCTTCTATAGAAATCCCACCACTACTAAGTGCTCCTTGTTTTAAACCTAAGTGACCATCAAGTGATTCACTTAAATCAGGCAGGGCAAAAACCTCATAACCAAAAAGTGCTACTGTATCTTTTAGTTTTTCTATCTCTATTGGTTTTAGATTTACATTAGGAATAATCACGGCTTTATTTGTATCTATTTGAGTATCTTTTTCAACTACTTGTTCAATTATTGCTTCAATAGATTTTGCAAAACCACTCTCAATAGAACCCTCAAAATCAGGGGTATTTACATAAACCATCTCTTGTTGGTCTTGTACTAATAAACAAGCACCTTTTATATCATCCCCTTTTGTCTCAGTTAGACCTGTGGTAAAAAGACCTACTAAATCAGGTTTTACTTTTTTTGTGATATTTTTGATTGATTCACTTATTGCATAATCTCCACCATCAATTACAGCTGTTATATCATTTACAGCTGTTGTTTGAACAGCAATTGGGTCATTGAAATGTCGAGTGAAAAATACCTTAGTAAAAGAGGCACACCCTTGGGCACCATGCATAAGAGGCATACAGTTTTTAATCCCCAAAAAACAAAGTATCGCACCCATAGGTTGAGAGAGTTTTATAGGGTTTAGTTGTAAGGGTTTTTTACTAATTGCTTCCATTCTATTTCCTAAGAGTTTTAGGATTATATGCAAGAAGTGTTCCTATAAAAAATATGTTTTAATGTTCTTTTAGTTTCTTCAAAATATCAAAACTTTCAAGCTCAAACTTTGAAAAGGCAAACCACTTTTTACCTAAATCTTTAAGACTAGCTCCTAGATGGTAAATCTCTTTTTTATCGATGATTATAAATCTATCGTGTGAATTCTTGAATATTTTTAACTCTATATTTTGATATTGTTTTGAGTATTTTTCAAAATCAAGTTGTAGTTGTTTTGTGATATTTGAGGTGTAGATTTTAATTTGAATATTTGGATATTTTGAAAAAAGTGTAAGTACTGTTTCATCTATATAGTTATCTATAAGTATTACCTCATCTTGTATAGTTTTAAGTAAGTCATTTATAAAAATATAAGCATCAAAAACTTGTCCATTATAGAATATTCTTTGTTTTGGTTTTAGAGTTTTATCTTCAAGTAAATTTGAAATATTTTCAACTTTTGATTTTAAAATTATTACATCATGTTCAAGCTCTTTAAATCTTTGATTTGTAATTTTCTCACCATTTAGAACATAAGCATGTTGAATATAGTTTTTAAGAACTGATGTTGCCCATTGTCTAAATCTTACACCTTTTTGCGATTTTACACGATAACCAATAGAGATGATTACATCTAAATTGTAATACTCTACATCATATCTTTTTCCATCAGAAGCAGTTGTCGCAAAATTTGCGACAACTGAAAATCTAACAAGTTCACCTTCAGTAAAGATATTGTTAATATGTTTACCAATAGTTTTTACATCTCTACCAAAAAGTTCGGCTATTTGATTTCTATTTAGCCAAACACTCTCTTGCTCAACTGAAACTTTTAATTCCAGTTCCCCATCATTATAAACTATGATATTTGAGATATTTTCTTGCATTTTTTAGCCTTTTATATTTATACAAGAATTATAAACACTTTTTTGATAATGACTTAAAAATATTTCAATTTGTTATTTTTTGATGGTTTTGTTTTTTACCAATTTTTTAGAAAAAATAGCATAATTTATTTTTCATTTTATTTTATTTTTGCTTTTTGTTGCCCTTGTCTCTTTTTTCACCTTTTTCTTTTAGCAAGAACATGTAAAATATGTATTTAAATATTATTTCTGATACAATTTCATTATAAAAAATTAAAAAAAGAAACAACAATGCAACTACTTCAAACTTATCTTGACAACTGTAACAGACTTTTACAAACTGGAAATGCAAGAGAACACAGCTACCGTGGTGACTTACAACAACTTCTAAATGAAATCATAAACGATAAAGATATAGTAGTGACAAATGAACCTGCAAGAATAGTAAATGTGGGAGCACCTGATTATAGTATTACTAGAAAAGATATTCCCATAGGTTATATTGAAGCTAAAGATATAAATAAACCCCTTGATAGCAAAGAGTATAAAGAGCAATTTGATAGATATAAAAATGCTCTTGATAATCTTATTATTACTGATTATTTAGATTTTTGGTTTTACAAGCAAGGTGAACTTACAAATAAAATATCAATAGCAAAAATAGAAAATAACAATATCATCCCACTTCCTGAAAACTTTGAGATATTTAAAAATAGTATTCTTAGTTTTATCTCTTTTGTATCACAAACAATTACAAGTCCAAGTAAACTAGCTCGTCTTATGGCAGGAAAAGCAAGACTTCTTGAAAATGTGATTGAAAATGCAATTTTAAGTGATGATGAAAATGAAGCAAATAATTCACTAAGAAATCAATTAGAGATTTTCAAAGCTAGTTTAATACATGATATAACTCCAAGCTCTTTTGCTGATATTTATGCCCAAACTATAGCTTATGGGATGTTTGCAGCAAGGTTACATGATACTACACTTGAAAACTTTTCAAGACAAGAAGCTGTTTTTTTAATTCCTAAATCAAACCCTTTTTTAAGAGGATTATTTAACTATGTTTCAGGGGCTGAATGTGATGATAGACTTATATGGATAATAGACTCTTTAGCTGAAATATTCCTAGCAACAGATGTAAAAAAACTACTTGAAGGCTTTTCTCAGAAAACAGGGATGAATGACCCTATAATCCATTTTTATGAAACTTTTTTAGGTGAATATAATCCAGCTCTTAGAAAAAGTAGAGGTGTATGGTACACACCCGAAGCGGTTGTAAACTTTATAGTAAGAGCTTGTGATGATGTTCTAAAAGATGAGTTTGGCTTAGAAGATGGTTTAAGTGATGAAACAAAAATCAAAATCAAAGTAGATGACCATGATGCTGGTTATACAAAATCGGGTCAAAAAAGACAAAAAGAGATAGAAACACACAAAGTTCAGATTCTAGACCCAGCAACAGGAACAGGAACTTTTTTAGCTGAAACAATAAAACATATCAAAAAAGGTTTTTGGGGTGGTTCATGGAGTTCTTATGTGGAAGAGCATCTAATCCCTAGACTAAATGGTTTTGAGTTACTGATGGCTTCGTATGCAATGGCACATTTAAAACTAGATTTACTTCTATTAGAATCAGGATACAAACCGATAAATCAAAAAAGATTTAATGTATTTCTTACAAACTCACTAGAAGAGCATCACGAGCAAACAGGAAGTCTGTTTTCTTCATACCTAGCAAATGAGAGTAAAGAAGCTGATAGAATCAAAAAAGAAGCTCCTGTAATGGTAGTGATGGGAAATCCACCTTATGCAATTAGTTCTTCTAATAAAAGTGAGTGGATACAAAATCTAGTACAAGATTATAAAAAAGATTTAAATGAAAGAAATATACAACCCCTTTCAGATGATTATATAAAGTTCATAAGATATGGACAACACTATATAGAAAAAAATGGTGAGGGCATATTAGCTTATATCTCAAATAACTCATTTATAGATGGAATTATACATAGACAGATGAGAAAATCTCTTTTAGAGTGTTTCGATACTATTTATATTTTAGATTTACATGGAAATAGTAAAAAACAAGAGGTTTGTCCTGATGGTTCAAAAGATGAAAATGTCTTTGATATTATGCAGGGTGTGAGTATTAATATTTTTGTAAAAAAGAAATCTAAAAGTAAAAAACTAGCTGATGTGTTTCATTATGATTTACAAGGGAAAAGAGATTTTAAATATACTTTTCTAAATGATAATGGCATTAAATCTATTGAGTGGAAAAAAGTAATTTATACAAAACCTAATTATTTATTTATATATAGAGATAATAAAATAGAAATATCCTACGCTAAAGGCTTCCACATTGATAAAATGTTTACACTAATTAATGCGGGATTAACAACAGCAAGAGATTCGTTAACAATTACTGATGATAAAAATAATTTTGAACAAATAATTAAAGATTTTAGAGAAAATGATATTGAAGAATTAAGAGTACAATATAAATTGCCAAAAGACTCAAGAGATTGGACAATAAAAGGTGCTAAAAATGATTTATTGCTAAATACACCATTGATTAAAAATATTGCATATAGACCATTTGATAATAAATATATTTGTTATACTCAAAAGTCTAAAGGATTTTTATCATATCCAAGATTTGAAATTATGAAACATATTCTAAGAGATGATAATATTGGATTAATTAGTCAAAAAGGGTTAAAGGGTCAAATTTTTATTACTAATAATATTTTAGATGGTAATTATATGTCAGGTAGAACACATCTTTTCCCTTTATATTTGTACAGTGATGAAAACTCACTAACAAACGAAAGAACTCCAAACCTAAACCTAGAAATAGTAAAAGAGATTGAAGAAAAATTAAATCTAAAATTTGTAAATGAGAAAATTCAAAATTCAGAATTAAACATTCAAAATTCAACCTTCGCACCTATTGATATTTTAGATTATATTTACGCAGTTTTACACAGTCCAAACTACAGAGAAACATATAAAGAGTTTCTAAAAATAGACTTCCCAAGAGTGCCTTATCCTGATATTAAAACATTTTGGTCTTTAGTAGAATTAGGTGGAAAATTGCGACAAATTCACTTGCTAGAAGATAGTAGTTTAGATAAAAGAATTATAGATATATGTGGTGAGGGTAGTTTAGAAATAGTAAATAAACTAAATAAAAAAGATTTTAAAATAGAAGATGATAAAGTAACTCTAAATATCAATAGTGAAGTATCTATTATAAATATTCCTTTAGTTGCATGGGAATTTTATATAGGTGGATATCAACCTGCTCAAAAATGGCTAAAAGATAGAGTAGATAGAACACTAAGCCGAGCTGATATGAAACACTATAATAAAATCATAAATGCACTTGTAAAAACAGATGAGACTATGAAAAAGATTGATGAGGTTTTAGATGAATATTAGTGAAATATTAGAACTAAAAGAGAATTTTGAAGTTGAACTAAAAAAAGCTACTGGAAAAGATGGAAAAGGTGAACTGCCAAAAGATTTTTGGGAAACATACTCTGCTATGGCAAATAGCTATGGTGGTACAGTATTTTTAGGAATAAAAGAAAAACAGGATAAAACTTTACAAATATTGGGAATTGAAAATATAGAAAAAGTTAAAAAAGCTCTTTTTGATACTTTAAATAATCCTAAAAAAGTTAATAAAAATTTATTAACTGATAAAAATATTATAGAAATAAAAATAGAAGAAAAAACAATTTTAAAAATCGAAATTCCAAGGGCAAAAAGAGAAGATAAACCTATTTATATTGATAATGATATTTTCGAGGGTACTTTTAAAAGAAATTTTGAGGGTGATTATAAATGTGATAAAGAA
>CBFIGT010000043.1:0-12887 GCA_965662175.1 Arcobacter sp.
TAATTGGAACATTGGATGATAATTTTGTAGAAAAAGTATTTAATTTAATTTGTCAAAAATTTGATAATCAAGATTACTCATATGATTCAGAAGAATTTATTTCCACTTTAAATAAAATTCACAATAGCAGCTGTAACAATGTACCAGTTATCTCTAATCAAAATATTCTACACCCAGCAAACCATCCAATTGCTTATCCTTTTTCTAATTTTCAAAACTATAATGCAGATAAAATATCAAATTCTCTTGTTAAAAGTAATACTAAGGCTATCAATAATTTTGATATTCTTCATAATCAGAATCAACAACTTATGCATCAAAAACAATATTATCATCAAGCCATTACAAATGATATGGATAGAAAAGTTTATGCTCATAATTTAACTATGATGCAATTAAGATTAAAGGGTTTTGATATATTTAAAGAACAAAACAATAAACTTTTTTATACACGTAGACCATTTGGAGAAAAACAAAAAACTACTATTAGCGAATTAAAAGATATTTGTCATGGAATATTAGGTTATCACATTGGTATTTTCAATAATAGTGATGAAGTTTTAGTTATAGATGCAAATTATTTAATAGTTTCACTGTTAAAAGCAGTTAGAAAAGAGATATTTAATCCTTTTTCAAACGAAGAATTCTTACATATTGGAAATAATCTTTGGGATAGAAATACTTTTGAGTACACTAAACATCTCAACAAAAGATTTGAACCTAAAACTTTTACACATGAAAAAACTTTTATAGAAACACTTCTAAGCGAAATACTTCCAATTCAAGAACAATCACAATTTATGATGAGCTGGTATTCTAAATATATGAGAGATGGTGTGAAATCTGATATTGTAATTATTTTAATTGGAGATAGCGAAACTACTGATATTTTATTAAATAGTATCTATAAACCAATATTTGCAAAAAGAAAGAAATATATTAGTGTAATAGATGATGATGTTTTAACTAAAGAACCTAATAATGAGAATTTGTTAAATAATAAAGTTTTATATCACATTGACAATCTAGGAGCTAAAACAGATAAAAGAAGAGTGAAAAGATTAGTTAGAACTATTGCTAGACCAAACTTTATAAACCCTATTGAAGCATGGAACACAGATGAATCATATATTTATGGAAATTTGTTAATAACATCAAGTAAAGATACTCCATTTCCATATGTAGAGGATATTTTTAGTCAATGTGTCGTTTTTAGGGTTAGAGATATTAAAACTATACAAAATAAATTAAATGTAGACAGAAATCAATTAGACCAACTAATTGAAAATAATTTAGATAAATTTTCAACAAAACTTTTACAACAAGATAATTATCATTTAACATTAATAAATACTGATGAAAAATGCTACTTAGAATCAATGAAAAATGGAGTACTTATAACACCAGAAATTGATTGTAAAATTGATAATTATGTTAGTAATGTGATAGGTAAAAAAATTGAAGCATTTGAAGCTATAAAGTTTTATGATGAAACTATGTATGATGAATTTTTAACAAATATTAATGAAGACATGATTGCGCAGCCATTGCAAAGTACATATTTCAATATAATCAATGGGGAAGAATTAATACCTCATAATGGTGAATTTTTAGAGATATTAAAAAATAAAGCTGATATGTTTAAGGAAACACCAACAGATAAAAGTAAAGTAAATGGCAAAAAAAGATACCGAATCTTTTAATAGTGTTTTTTTAATAAAAAAATCTATTTTTCTCAGTCGAATGAGGCTCTAGATACCTTAAAAATGGGCTTTCTGAAATAAATTTAAGATTCAGTTAAGAAATCATACTTTTTTTAGTGTTTACCGAGAAAAAAACGA
The DNA here is from genome assembly GCA_965662175.1 of Arcobacter sp. GTDB lineage: Bacteria > Campylobacterota > Campylobacteria > Campylobacterales > Arcobacteraceae > Arcobacter. The sequence continues at coordinate 1,842 of CBFIGT010000043.1, forward strand.
GAAAATTAGCTTACCAAATAGTTGTCATAATGGTAATTGAGTCAAAGGCTAAAGCTTTAAAATAATGTTGGTTTTTGAATCTTTACTGGTGTGGCTAGGGGGATTTGAACCCCCACAGCTTGCGCTATACGCCCCTCAAGCGTACGTGTCTACCAATTTCACCATAGCCACAAAATAATAAAAATTCTAAAACGACCGATATGTGATAGATTGTTCCCTCAAGCCCACGTGTCTACCATTCCACCATATCCGCATATTTAAATTAAAACTATAATTTGTAAAAGAAATGGAATTTTACTCAAACTCATCTTTTCTTTTTCTGAATTTTGAAATTTTATTAAATTTAACAATTGTTTAACACTAGCCTTATAGAATTTAAAAAAATAAAAGGAAATTATTAAGATGAAAAAAATATTATTTTTTACACTTTTCAGTTTTATTGCTATACAAGCAGAAGAGCTTTTAACTGATTCTCAAAAAATGATGCAAGAGAGACAAAAGTTATATAATACTGAGAATATAGCTACTCAAACAAAAGAGCAAAAACAGCTGAAAAAACAATATAAATATCAGTATAAAAAGGGTGAGGGCTCAAAAATGGGTTCAAGAAATATGTACAAAGGAAGCTATACAGGTGAAGTTAGACATTGATTTTTTAGCAAAAAAAAAGCTTCAAGAGAAAATCTCTTGAAGCTTTTTAGTTTCTATTAAATCTGTAGATTTATAGATTACCCTAAAAATGGATTTGCATATAATGCAATCATAGCAATAACAAGTGCATAAATAACTTGTGCTTCGATCATCGCTAATGCAATGAACATAGTTGTCATTAATTTTCCACCTAAACCTGGGTTTCTAGCAGTACCAGCGATTGTTGCAGCAGCAGTGTTACCCATACCGATAGCACCACCAAGTGCAGCTAAACCAAGACCAATACCAGCAGCTACTACAGAGTAAGCTTTTAAAGTTTCATTTGCAACTGCACCATCAGCAGCGAAAGCAGCACCAGCGATAGCTAGCATTAAAAGAACGATTTTTTTCATTCATATATCCTTAAAAATATTTTCAAAGTTTGTTCGGCTTGCGTAACCTTATCAAAAAAGATAAAGCGACCTAAACATAAATGCCTAAGTACTTCCTACTTAATACTTTGTTGGCAGTATTTTATCTCAAATGATATTAATTAGAATTTAAAGTGGGCTAATTTTTTTTCTTTTGTGTAAAAAAAGAACACTTCATAGGAACTCTTCTATTAAGTTGTACCAAATTTCATAGGCTTTTTTATTTAGATGTATTCCGTCTGTTGTAAATTGATCTTCTAAATATCCCTTTGCTGCTAGATATTTGTTTAAATCTATAAAAGCAATATTTTCATTTTTTGAATAGTTTTGTAGTTTTTCATTTAGTTTTTTTACTTTTTTATTTATTAGTTCATGTATATTTTTATCTACATATAAAGTAGATTGCACATAGATTTTTATATTTTTTCTCTTTAGTACTTCTATAATTTTCATATAGTTTATAAATACTTCATCACTACTTTTATGATTTAAAAAATCATTTATTCCAATCATGACAAAAGCTTTTTGTACTTTTAAATCATAGTTTTCAATTATATATAGTAATTCATTTGATTGTAAGCCATTTATGCCTTTGTTTAATATTTTAAAATCATCACTTAGTTTATGAAAAAAAGCTGCGTTTGTAATTGAATCACCAAACATTACTATCTCTGGTTTATAGCTTTTATTTTTGATTAAACTGTTGATTGTAACTAGTTCATCATAAGGGAAAACTTTTTTAGTACCTACTAATAATCCATAATAAAAAGATATAAATATTAATATTAGAACTAAAAGAGTTTTTTTCATAAATTACCTTGAAAATATTTATTAATATTTTAACAAAAAAAAGTATAATAACTTAGTTTATTTTTTAGGAATTAATATGAAAAAGCTTTTTTTTGGTTTGACATTTTTTATTATTTTAGTAATTGGTGGTATTTATACTCTATTATTTACATCTCTTGGAAACGGTATTGTAGCTTCAAAAATTGAAGATATTGCAAATGAAAAAGAGGGTGTTAACTTTAAGGTTAATAAGTTTGTATTAACAACATCAAATATTGAGTTTGATGCATCTGTTGATGAAAACTCTAATATTAATATTATTGGTGATTTGGCTTTATTAGCTAAAACTGTAGATTTAAAGTTTAATCTTGATATTAAAGATTTATCAAAATTAGAAAAATTTACAAATCAAAAACTGAATGGTAGTTTTAAAACAAATGGTACTTTAAAAGGAAATCAGGAGTTAGCAAAACTAGAGGGTATTACAGATATTTTTAAAAGTAACACTACTTATGATGTTGAGCTTAAAAACTTTGAGCCATCAAATATTTTATTTGATATGAAAAAAGCAAATATTAAAGAGATACTTTATTTAGTAAATCAACCAATATATGCCAATGGAAATATTGATATTAATGCAAATATCAAAAATGCAAAAATTGATACTTTAGATGGTTTAATTAAAACAAAAATTACAAATGGAGTTGTTGCAAATAGTATTGTAAATAAAGCTTTTAATACAAAACTAAAAGAAATCTTGGCTTTTAAAGGTGATATTACTACTAAATTAGTTCCAAATAGTGTTCTTTCAAAAGTTGATTTTTATACAACTATGGCAAATATTTTTGTAAAAGAGGCAAATGTTGATTTAAAAACTATGACTATTAAAAGTGATTATTTAGTTAATGTAGCTGATTTATCAAAGCTTTTTGATGTAACACAAACAAAAATGAGAGGTAATATTGATATTAATGGAAATATCAAAAAAGATAAAGATTTACTAGTAATAGGAAACTCGGAACTTTTTGATGGTAAATTAACTTATAAACTTTTAAATGATGATTTTACAGCAAATATTGATGGAGTTGAACTTTTAAATGTAATGCATATGCTTTATTATCCTGAGATTTTCACATCAAAAACAAAACTTGATTTGAACTATAACTTGCTTAAACAAAAAGGAAATATAAAAGGTAATCTTATAAATGGGCAGTTTAAGAAAAATGAATACTCAACAATTATAAATAATTTTGCTAGATTTGATTTAACAAAAGAGGTTTATAAAAGTGTAGATTTAAATAGTGATATAAATAAAAATATAATAAAATCTACAATCAATATGAAGAGTAATTTAACACAAATAGATGTTGATCCCTCGACTATTGATTTAGAAAAAAGTACTATAGATGCACTTGTTGCAACAGATATAAAAGGTATAAAATTTGATACAAAATTATCAGGCCCTTTAACAAGTCCAAATGTAAAAGTTGATACGCAAAAACTTTTAAAAACAGGATTAAATGAAAAAGCAAAAGAGAAAATTCAAGATACAATTCAAAAAAATCTTGGTGATAAAGCAGGAAACCTTTTAAAAGGTTTTTTTAACTAATTTTTAAAAAAGAGAAGATATGGAACAATTAAAAAGAGTATTAATTACGGGTGGAAACAAAGGTATTGGTTTAGCTGTTGTTAAAAGATTTATAGAGTTAGATTATGAGATTATTATTTTGGCTAGGGATTATTCAAGTTTTCCATATAAAGATAATCCCAAAATCAAATGTATAGAGTATGATTTGTCAAATGTTGCGGGATTAAGAGATTTAGCTAGTGAAATTGGTGAAATTGATGTTTTAATCAACAACGCTGGTTATATGCAACCTAAATATACATATGATAACTATCCACAAGATAAAAAAGAGCATATTATGAATGTGGATTTATACTCACCTGTTGAACTTATCACTATTTTTAGTGAGGGAATGAAAAAAAGAAATTATGGAAGAATAGTAAATACAGCTTCAATTGCTGGGCAAATAGGTCATCCTGATATTTGGTATGGGATTGCAAAAGCTGGTATTATAAATGCTACAAAAATATTTGCAAAACTTTTAGGTGCTCATAATATAGTGGTAAACTGTATAGCCCCAAGTCCTGTTGAAACTGATATGCAAAAAGATAACTCTGAAGAGAGAAAATTAGAGTTTAAAAAAGCAGTTCCTTGTGGAAGATTCGCTGAACCTAGTGAGGCAGCTGAGGTTATAGTTTGGTTGGCAACTTCTTGCCCTGAATATGTAAATGGTACAACAATGGATTTTAATAATAGTTCATATGTAAGATAAATGAGAGATTTACTAGGCAAATTATGGTTTCAAGTTATATTAGGAATGCTTGGTGGCGTTTCTTTGGGTTTGATACTCTCGCCATCTGCTTTTGCGCTAGTTGATGAAAAGATTGCTTTTGCCCTTGCTCCTTGGATTGCCCTTGGTGGTAATATATTTTTAGCACTTATTAAGATGATAGTTATTCCTTTGGTTATGAGTTCTATTATTTTAGGAATTACAAGTGCTGGAAATACTGAAGTTTTAAAAAGTCTTGGTTTTAAAATTGCCCCTTATTTTGTAATAACAACAATAATAGCTGTTACTTTAGGAATATTTATAACATATTTAATTCATCCAGGAACTTATGTTTCAGCTGATATTGTAAGTCAAATAAGTACTTCAAGTGTTCAAGTTGCTAAAAGTGTTGAAGATATTTCAGTGCCTGATTTAATAGTAGGATTAATTCCAATAAGTGCTGTAAAAGCTGAACTTGATGGAAATATATTAGCCTTTGTCGTTTTGGCTATTTTTATTGGTGTTGCTTTGATGAATATTGATGATGAGGATGCTAGACCTTTAAAGGATTTAGCAAAATCACTTCAAGCTTTTTCTATGAAAGTAGTTGATTGGGCTATGAAATTAGCACCTTATGCTGTTTTTGGTCTTTTATGTAATATTACTATTAAAATAGGTTTTGATGCCATATCATCCATGTCTATGTATGTTTTAACAGTTATATTTGGATTACTTTTACTTTTATGTTTTTATTTGCTTGTTGTATATTTTATAGGAAAAGTTAAACCATTGGTTTTTTTATCAAAAATTAGAGAAGTACAACTTATGGCTTTTTCAACTTCATCATCAGCTGCTGTTATGCCCTTATCTATGAAAACAGCAGAAAAAGAGTTGAATGTTCCTAGTACAATCTCAAAATTTGTAATACCTTTAGGGGCAACTGTAAATATGGATGGAACAGCTCTTTATCAAGTGTGTGCAGCTATATTTTTAACCCAGCTATTTGGTATAGATTTAACACTTATTGAAGTGGTAATTTTAGCATTTACAACAGTTGGTGCTTCAATTGGAGCACCTAGTACACCAGGAGTTGGTATAGTAATACTTGCTACAATTTTACAAGGTATTGGTGTTCCTGTTGAGGGAATTGCACTTATTTTAGGAGTTGATAGAATTTTAGATATGTGTAGAACAACTATAAATGTAACAGGAGATTTAACAGCAACTTTAGTGATGAAAAGATTTACAAATTTTCCCTCACAAGAGGTGGCTGAAAAAATTTCAGCCCTTTGATTTATATATTAAATCTCTTGAATATTCTTATATTATTTAGGATTTTTACAGCAATTAAGGTTAAAATAGTCCCTATAATAATAGCTAAACTTACATGCTCTTTTAGAAAAATCACACTAAAGATTATTGCAAAAAATGGAACTAAAAAGATAAAAGAGCTAACTTCATTTGTACCTAGTTTTTCAATACCTATAAAATAAATAGATGTGGAAAAGGTTGTTGAAACTATAGCCAAACTTAAGATATTTGCCCAAAATATAAAGTCAAAACTTCCATAAGCTATTTTTAGTGGCTCAACAAAGAATATTAATACTAAAATAGTCATAAAAAAATACATATAAAAAGAGAAAACCAAAGGTGAGGTTTTTGTGGCTTTTGAGCTTAGTATGGTAATAATTGGCCAAAAAGCAGATGCTAATAAAAAGTAAATATTATGTTTTGTAAATATCTGTTCAACTGAAAATGACCAAACATTTAAAATAGTCATAACACCAATAGCTCCTAAAATTAAAGCAAAAATATCTTTTCTTAGAATTCTTTTACCAAAAAAAAGTGCCATAATTATAAATGTATTTATTGGTATTAAAGTAGTTACTAAAGCCCCACCAAGACTTGCTGTTCCAAATTTTGTGCCTAAAAAATAGTATTTTAAATAGAGTATCATAACAATAGCTGTCAAAAAAGAGAGAGCCAAACTTTTTATATTTGTTTTAAAATATTTTCTACTTAACATTAAAACAGGAGCTAAAGTGATAATCGTAAAGAAATTTCTTAAAAAAATTAGTTCATACTCATTTATATATGAGCTTAAAACTTTTGCATTTACCCAAGAAGCTCCCCATCCTGCCATGGCAAGAAACATTAGAAAATAAAAAATATTTTTATTTTGTTCTTTCATTTTTGCTCTTTATTTTAATGTTAGAATTATTTTATATTAGTAATTAATTCTATTGGAAGGTGGTCACTGATATTTTTAGTATAAAATTTGAAGTCTTTTGCCAAGTCTGTTCTTACTTTTGCAACTCCTTTTAGCTCTATTCCTATAAAATGGTCATAACTTTTACTTAAACCTTTTTTTCCTAAAGTGGTTTTTTCATCTATTAAAACTTCATAATTTTTTAGATTTTTCATAATATCTTTTTTTTCTAGATTAAAATCTCCTGCTATAATTATATTCTCTTTTTTGATTTTATATCTATTTTGGATTGATGCTACAATTTTAGCTAAGTTTTTTAACTCTTTAATCCTTTGGGCTTTTTTATTTCCATAAATTATATGAATATTAACTATAGCAATCTTATCATCTAAAATTATAGCCATTGGAGGTCTTGCAAAATCTTTGTAGTTAAAGAACTCCACTTCTTTTATATTTTTATATTTTTTATTTATCAAAAAACCATATATCTCTTTATGGGTATCTCTACCTTTTTCTTTAGATGTAACTCTTTTAAAATCACTAAATAAAATCTCTTTTATTCCACCTGATAAAAAATAGATGATTTGTCTATCTCTTAACTCTTGTAAACAAATTACATCAAAATCACTATTTGAAGATATATATTCATTTATTCTAGAGATAGATTTTTTAAATAAAAGTGAATTTAGTGAAACATTCTTAAGGTTCCAACTTGCAACTTTTAACTCCTGTGAAAATAGAAATAATGGTAAAAATGCAAGTAAAAATAGTATCTTTTTAATCAAACGTATTAACCTCTTTTAACCCTAAGAATTAAAAATACTCCAATAACAGCTGCTATAAATGAAGCTACAAAAACACCAAGTTTTACAGCACTAATAATAGTTTCATCTAAAAATGCAAGGTGAGTAATAAAAATAGACATAGTAAATCCAATACCACCTAAAAATCCAACAGCTACAACTTCAGACCAAGAGATATTACTAGGTTTTCTTATTATTCTTAATTTGTGCGCTAAATATGTAAATCCAAATATACCTATTGGTTTACCAATAATTAATCCAAAAACAACACCAAGAACAATCATTAAGTTTGCACTAACTGTACTAAAATCAATCAAAACACCTGCATTTGAAAAAGCAAATAAAGGCATAATAAAAAATGCTGATAAGCCATGAAGATTGTGCTCAAGTCTAACTAAAGGGTTTTGTACTTTATCGTAGTTATAAGCAATATTTTCTAAACTATCAATTTGATGGTGATTTAAAATTGGAATATCATCAATATGTTTTTCGAAGTTATTTATATCCTCTTTTGATTCATTTATAAACTTATTTTCATCAATCTTTGAACTTATTGGAATAGCAAAGGCTAACAAAACTCCTGCAATAGTTGCATGAATACCAATTGAATGAATATAAACCCATAAAGCAATTCCTAAAATCAGATATGGAGTGATTTTTGTAACTCCTTTAAAGTTTAAAGCCCAAATCAGAGCATAAATAATTCCTGCATGTAAGAAATATTCACTATGTATTTCACTTGTATAAACAGTAGCCACAACTAAAACAGCACCCAAATCATCAACAACAGCAAGGGCAACTAAAAATAGTTTTAAAGCTGGATTTACTTTAGTTCCTAAAAGCATTAGAATTCCAAGTGCAAAAGCAATATCTGTTGCCATTGGTATTCCAAAACCTAAAGGATTACTAGGATTTAAACCCACATAAATTAAAGCAGGAATTACCATCCCTCCAATTGCAGCAACAATAGGGAAAGAGGCTTTCCTAACAGTTGAAAGTTCACCTATTAACATCTCTCTTTTTATTTCAAGTCCAACCATTAGGAAAAATAGTGCCATAAGACCATCATCAATCCAATATGTTAAACTCATAGAAACAGATAATTCACCAATATTAACACCCAAGGGTAAGTGCCATAAATCGTAATATGCTTGACCTAAGCTTGAATTTGCAACTAATACAGCTGTTATAGTTGCTAGAAATAGTAAAATACCACTTAAAGCTTCTTTATTAATGAATCTATCTATGGTAAGTAACTTTTCAATCATTAAAAAATCCTTTTATAAGCAATTTGGACAAATGCCTTTTATTATAATATTATCAATTTTGTGATTAATTAATTTGAAGTTTAACTCCTCATGAATGCATTCAATGGTAGAACAACTAAGGCATATAAAGTGGGCATGTTTACTTTTTTTTATTTCAAAATATCTTTTTTTGTCATTTGATTCAAAAGAGCTAATTATATTTTCATCCTCAAATTTAGTAATATTTCTATAAAAAGTTGCTTTGTCCATATTTATTGAAACTTTAATCTCTTCATAACATAAAGGTTTTAAAGATTTTAAAAGCACCTCTAGTATCTCTTTTCTTGAGTTAGTTAATTTTATATTAGTATCTTCAATTAATTCTTTTATTTTGTCCATTTTGTATTATATCATATGAAGCTTGCAACTAAGTTGCGCTAAAGGATAAATTATATAATATTCCACAATGCAACTAAGTTGCAAAATCAACATGGAGTTATTATGAAAAAAATTTTTCTTATATGTTTAATGCTTTTTTCTTCACTATATGCAGAAAAAATAGTTACTGTTAGTATTTTGCCACAAAAATATTTTGTAGAAAAAATTGCAAAAGAGAAAATTAAAGTAAATGTAATGGTGCAACCTGGATTTTCACCTGCAACTTATGAACCAAAAACATCACAAATGAAAGATTTATCTAACTCTTTAATATATTTTTCTATAGGTGTAAATTTTGAAAATATTTGGTTAAATAGATTTAAAGATAGTAATCCTAATATGATCTTTGTAGATACATCAAAAGGCATAAAAAAGAGCATGATTGAGAAACATGAACACAAAGATGAAAAAGAGCATGGACATAAGGATCATGATAAACATGATGAACATGAGGGATTAGACCCACATATTTGGTTAGATCCAATATTAGTCAAAACACAAGCTAAAAATATTTTAGATGCTATAGTTCAAGTTGATAATATAAATAGAGATTTTTACTATGAAAATTATAAAAAATTTTTACTTGAATTAGATGAATTACATCTTGCTTTAACAAATAATTTAAAAGAAGTTAAAGGTAAAAAATTTATGGTGTTTCATCCCTCATGGGGCTATTTTGCAACAAGATATGATTTAATTCAAGAGGCAGTTGAAAAAGAGGGGAAAGACCCAAAACCAAAAGAGATTATTAGTTTAATAAATGAAGCAAAAGAAGAGGGTATAAAAATAGTATTTATAGCACCTCAATTTTCTAAAAAATCAGCTGAGATTATCGCAAATGGTATTAAAGGAAAAGTAGCTGTTATTAATCCTTTGGATGAGAATTGGGCTAAAAGCTTAATTCATACTTCAGAAGAGATAGTAAAAAGTTATAAATGATACTCTAACTTAAGTGAATATCTAAATCTTTGATTTTCACACTATCTTTTCCATCAAACTCTTTTTCATTTGCATCTTTTACAATAGTATCAGCAATAAATTGAGTTTGATTTGCAATAATTTTTGCCTCATTTGCAATTGAGGCGTTTTGTTGAGTCTGTTTATCTAACAAAGTAACCGCATTATTAATCTGTTCAATTCCTGATTGTTGCTCTTTACTTGCTGTTTCAACACCATTTATTAATACTAAAGTTTTTGAAATATTTTCATTTAATCCAAGATAACCTAAAATCATTTTATCAGAGATATTTTTTCCATCATTTGCTTTTACAGTGGCATTTTCAACTAAAGATTTTATCTCCTTTGCAGCCTCAGCACTTCTTGAAGCTAGATTTCTTACCTCTTGGGCAACTACAGCAAATCCTTTTCCAGCCTCACCAGCTGTTGCTGCTTCAACAGCTGCATTTAGTGATAGGATATTTGTTTGAAATGCTATTTTATCAATAATAGATATTGCTTCATTTATAGAGCTAACTTGCTCATTTATACTATCCATTGCAGAGGTAGTTTTTGAAGCTAGATTTTCTCCCTCTTTTGCTGAGTTTTTAAGTTCATTTGCATTATTTGCCATTGCAATTACATTTTGAGTGTTATTTGATATATTTGAGGTAATCTCTTCAAGTGCTGCTGCTGTTTGCTCAATACTTGCTGCTGCTTCATTTGATGATTTACTTAAAGTATCAACATTTAATAATAAATCTTTTGCACTTTTTTGAAGAGTAAGTCCATTTGATTTGTTTTCAACTAACATATCATTAATAATATTTGCTAAGATATTTAAACCATCAACTGTATTACCCTTTGCCTCTTTTATTCTATGTTTAAAGTTTAATTTTTGATACTCATTAAGTGCTTTTTCTATAGCTGTAATATCATTTGATATATTTTTTGAAATAATAATTATCATTTCATTAAAAATAGTTTTTAACTCCTCTAAGTTTTTATTATCTGTTGTTGCAGTAATTGTTTCATTTAAATTTCCATTCTTAATAAGCTCTACTACTCTTTTTACATCATTAATTAAAATATTATCTTTTTCAAGAAGTGCTTTTGTTTTACTTATATTTTCATTTACCAATTCAGAAATTTTTGCTATTTCATCATTTGAATTATTTTTAATTAACTCAACACTTGTTGTATCTCCATTTAAGTAGTTGAAAAATC
>CBFIGT010000043.1:12897-17218 GCA_965662175.1 Arcobacter sp.
CTTTTTTGAAGTTATTAATAGATTGGTCAATGGTTTTACCAAGGGCAATAGTAAAAAATGAAGCAATTAAAATACTTAGTACACCAATTATTATAAACATACTAAAAGAGTTACTTATTATTGAATCAGTATCTTTTTCTTGATTTTTTATTATTTTATAAGACTCTTCTGTAAAAAAGTCAATTAGATTTCTCATTGATTCATAGTTTTGTAAATAAACATCAAAATAGTAGTTTTGGGCTTCTTCAAATTTTTCACTATTAATCAATAAAACAAGTTTTTCTGTATCATTTTTTGTTAAGTTATATTTTTCATTGAACTCTTTGAATTTTGCAGAGTTATTTTTCATATATTTTTCTAATAGATTGCTAAACTTATCAAATCTTTGTTTAACTTGATTGATATTTGCATTTACACCTTTGTCGATTAATTTCTCAGATTTTGATTTATCTTTTAAATTAAGCAATTGTGATAAAGCAACATTTGATTGATATGAATCCCTATCAGCTTCAAGCAAAAATGTAATACCAGCAAAATCTTCTTCTGTTAATTCGGCAACATTTTTTTCTATTTTTTGTATGTTGTATGAGATATAAATACTTGAAATAAGTGTAATTGTTATTAGGGTTAAAAAAGCACCTACTATTTTTCTTTTTATAGTCATAAATAACTCCATATGTTTAAAAATAATTTTATAACAGTCTATTATAAAAGAAAATTATTAAAGCTTAAAATCAAAGATTAATAGTTAATCATCACAGTTTTTTAAATTAAGGGGAATACAATTTGCAAAAAAATCCAAAAAGATAATAAATGAAACTAAACGAACTAGAAATAACTAATGATTATTTTGATTTTGATGAAAAATTTTACCATAAAGTTAATCCAACTCCTTTAAAAAACCCTCACTTAATCTCTTTTAATAAACTTATGTTTGATGAATTAGCTTTAGATTATGATGAAGCTTTAAATGAAGAGTTTGTAAAGTTTATAAATGGCGAAAAGATTTTAGAAAATCAAACTTGTTTTGCTATGGCATATGCAGGACATCAGTTTGGATATTTTGTTCCCCAATTAGGTGATGGTCGTGCTATAAATTTTGGGAAAATAAAATCTTGGCATCTACAAACAAAAGGTGCAGGGCTTACAAGATATTCAAGACAAGGTGATGGGCGAGCTGTTTTACGCTCAAGTATAAGAGAGTATATTATGAGTGAAGCTATGCATGCTTTGAATATTCCCACAACTAGAGCTTTAGGAATAATAGGTTCAACCCATGGGGTTTTTAGAAATTATGGAGAGAGTGAAACAGGTTCTATTGTATTAAGAGTGTCACCCTCTTGGATTAGAATAGGTACATTTGAGTTTTTTGCAAGGGCTAAGAATAGTAAAGAAAATATCACAAAATTAGCAGATTATGTGATAAAAGAGTCTTATCCTCATTTGGAAAATGATGAAAACAAGTATGAAAAAATGTTTTTTGAGATGGTAGATAAAACAGCATCTTTGATGGCAAAATGGCAAGCTTATGGTTTTATGCATGGGGTTATGAATACTGATAATTTCTCTATGGCTGGACTTACCATAGATTATGGCCCATTTGCTTTTATGGACTATTTTAATATAAATCAAATATGTAATCATACAGATAGTGAAGGGCGATACTCCTTTAACAATCAGCCCTATGTGGCAAGATGGAATTTAGAGGTTTTAGCAAATACTCTAAAAGAGATTTGTGATATTAAAAAACTTATGGAGTATTTAAAAAGCTATTTTCATATTCAAGAAAAAGAGTATCTATCTTTGATGGCTAAAAGATTAGGTTTGGATGTTTCTAAAAGTAGTGACTCTTATGCTGGTTTTATTATTGAGTTTTTAAAAGCAATGCAAAACTCTAAAACAGACTATAATCAGTTTTTTTATGAATTAACTATTTGTAAAGATTTTGATGAGATTAAAAAAGTAGTTGATATCTCTATTTATAGACAAGGTTTAGATATTTGGCTAAATAAATATATAGAGATTAGAAAAACAGAAAATAGTAGTTTTGAAGAAGTTCAAAAAGCCATGAAAAAAGTAAATCCAAAATTTGTAATAAAAAATTATATGCTTCAAGAGGCTATAGATAGTGCAGAAAATGGTGATTTTACTTTAGTAAATGATTTACTTAATATTGCACAAAATCCTTTTGATGAGCATAAAAAGTATGATAAATACTCAAAAGCAACACCAATGGAGTTTGCAAATATTAAGCTAAGCTGTTCATCTTAAGATTAAACAGCACCCATAAGTGCTTTTTTTGTATCACCCATAAGTGCTTTCATCTCTTCAAATGTTTTATCAGTAGCATCATGAGGAGTTGAAAGAATTTCATCATAAACTTTTTCTATTTTTTCTTCACTTGATAGTTTTTTTAAGTCACTTTTTTCAAGTGAAGTAAAATCTAAAACTTCATTCCAAACTGAACTCTCATCTAACATAAAGGCACAAAATTTTACACCTTTGTACTCAAAAGTACCATTTGCATCTAAATCAATAACATAAAGTAAATTAATAGAGTTTTCATCAAAGAACTCTCCATATTTTTCAAAAAAACTCTCAAAATATTCAAATGTCTCTAATTCACAAGCGAAAAATTTAATTTTTTCACCCTCACTTACCATAATAACTTGTCTAGCTTGAGATTTTGGAGGCATAACTCTAGTCTCTGATAATCTTTTTCCCTCTTCTATAATCAAAGCCCCTCTATATCCAAAAAGTGTAGATGTAATATCACCACTAAAAGATGGTTGCCACTCTAAACTATTCTCTTTAATATACTCAATTGGTGTCATAATATTCCTTTAAAATTTTATCTTAAGCTATATACAAGTTTTGTTCCTTGGAATAAAACTTGCATTTGTTATTTATAAATTTTATAAAAAAGATTTAAATATGATAACACCTGCCATTGGGACAAAAGAGTTATATAAACAACTAAGAGTTTTGATAAATACAAATATGCCACTTTTTATTCATGGAAGTCCTGGAATTGGAAAGAGTTATATAGTTAATGATATTGCAAAAGAGTATGATTTTGAGATAAAAGATGTAAGATTATCCCAACTAGATGCTGTTGATTTAAGAGGAATTCCCTCAATCAAGGATAATCAAACTATTTGGATGCCACCTATATTTTTACCCCAAGATAAAAATAGTAAAGGAATTTTATTTTTAGATGAATTAAATTCAGCACCTGCATCTGTCCAAGCTGCAATTTATCAATTGGTACTTGATAGAAAAATAGGGGAGTATGAACTTCCAAAAGATTGGAGAATAGTTTGTGCAGGAAATAAAATAGATGATAGGGGAATTGTTTTTAGATTACCATCACCTTTAGTTAATAGAATGGTACATATAGTTTTAGAGGCTAAGTATGAAGATTTTAAAGAGTGGGCAATAAAAAATGGTATTCACTCTTTTATAATAGGATTTTTAGGCTTTAGAAGTGACCTTTTATCTAGTGAAATTCCAAAACAAAGTGAAACAAATCCAGCTTTTGCTACTCCTAGAAGTTGGAGTATGTTATCACAAATAATAAAAAACAATCCAAAAGTAGAAGATATTAGTTCAATAATATATGGAACCGTTGGTTATGCAGTTGGCTTAGAGTTTTTAGCTTTTGTAAAAGTTTATAAAAATCTTCCAAATATAAAAGCTATTTTTGAAGGAGAAGTTTCAAATATACCAAAAGAACCAAGTTCACTTTATGCTGTAACATCAGCAATAATAGAACAACATCAAGTTGGAAATATAGAGTATATAAAAAATATCTTCACATATTCAAAAAAACTACCCTTGGAGTTTGCTGTTATGCTAATAAAAGATTTAATTGTAAAAGATGAGTCAATATGCGAACTAAGTGAGTTTGAAGAGTGGTTAGAAAAATATGAAAACTTCATTATCTGAGAAGTTATTTCAAAAAATTAGAGTAGATTTTTTGTTTTATCACCCTTTTTTATCTGTTTTAGCCCTATCTTTAACTACAAGATTTTCAAAAGATTTAAAAAGCTGTTTTATAACTGATGGTTTTAAAATAGAGATTGATGAAGAAAAATTATATAAATATTCTTTTGAAGAGTTAAAATATCAATACGCCCATACACTTTTACATATTGTTTTAAAACATCCAAGTAGAAAACAGCAAAGAGATGAGAAAATCTGGAATCAAAGTTCTGATGTTGTTGTAAATTTGATTTTAAAAGAGTTTAGTGATATTGGTTCTATGCCAAATGATGAGATTATAGATAATGATTTTTTAGATAAAAGTGTTGAAGAGGTT
>CBFIGT010000044.1:0-17162 GCA_965662175.1 Arcobacter sp.
CTTTTTATTAAAGATACTATTAAAAGTGGTATTTTATTTTTACTTGCAGGATCTGCTGTTATAGCTGGAATTTCACTTATTATTGAGAACTTTCCTATGTGGTGGTTTTGGGGCTTTGTTTTTATTTTTGCTGTAATTATTTTGATAAATATGCTTTATCCAGTAATTCGTGATAAGATGTTTGATAAATTTGAGTCTTTAAAAGATAAAGAGTTAGAAGCAAAAATTGAAAAACTTCTTGATAGTGTTGGCTTTAAATCATCAGGTGTTTTTCAAGTTGACGCTAGTAAAAGAGATAATAGATTAAATGCTTATTTTGGAGGTCTAGGAAGTACAAAAAGAGTTGTTTTATTTGATACTTTAGTTGAAAAACTATCTCACAATGAGTTATTGGCTGTTTTAGGTCATGAATTAGGTCACTTTAAAAATGGTGATATTATTAAAAATATAGGAATCATGGGATTTGTTATGTTTGTATTTTTTGCTATTTTTGGAAATTTAGGTGATGAGATATTTTTAGGACTTCATTTATCAAATGAACCATATGCAATTATTGCGGTTTTTTTGATGTTTTCTCCTATTTTATCGTTTTTTCTTATGCCTTTAATTTCACTAATTTCAAGACATAATGAGTATGCAGCTGATGAATTTGGTTCAAATCTTCAAACAAAAGAGGATTTAATAAGTGCCTTATTAAAACTTGCAAATGAAAATAAATCATTTCCTTTATCTCATCCTATTTACATATTCTTTTATTATTCTCATCCGCCTTTAGTAGAGAGATTTAAAGAGTTGGGTTATGATGTTCATGCAAATGGTGATGATGCTATGAAAGATGAGTTTATTATTGATGATAAATAATGAGATAATTCTTTTAGCTCTTGCTTTACTCTTTTTATCTATATTGATTACATATTTTGTGACAAAATTGATATATGATAAAAAGATTTCAGCACTTAGTTATGAAAAAGATATTATCTCAAATGATTTAACTCAAAAGTTAAATTTTGAACGTATAAGATTTGAAGAGAAGTTTCAACTTTTGGAAGAGTCTAAGCATCAAATGAAACTTGAATTTGAGTCATTATCAAATAGACTTTTTGAAGAGAATTCAAAAAAATCATCATCAAATTTAAATCAACTTTTAACTCCTTTTAAAGAGCAGTTAAATAGTTTTGGTAAAAGAGTAAATGATATTTACAATGATGAAACACAACAAAGAACCTCACTTTTAACAGAGATTAAAAATCTAAAAGAGTTAAATAACCAAATCTCACAAGATGCTATAAATCTAACAAAAGCTTTAAAAGGTGAAAACAAAACCCAAGGTGATTGGGGAGAGATGATTTTATCAAAGATTTTAGAACAAACGGGACTTAGAGAGGGAATAGAATATTCAACTCAAGGCTCTTTTACAGATAATGAAGGCAAAAGATTAAGACCTGATGTTATTGTTCATTTACCACAAGAAAAAGATATTATTATTGATTCTAAGGTTTCATTAGTTTCATATACAAACTATATTGAAGCCAATGATGATGAAGAAAAAGAGAGATTTTCAAAAGATTTAGTGAAATCTATTTATGCTCATATAAAAGGGTTAAGTTCTAAAAATTATGAAGATATTAAAGATATAAAAAGTTTGGATTTTGTTTTACTTTTTATTCCAATTGAGGGTGCTTTTATGTTAGCTGCATCAAAAGATTCAAATCTATTTAAAACAGCCTTTGAAAGTAATATTATGCTTGTATCTCCATCCACTCTATTTGTAACATTAAGAACTATTGAAAATATTTGGCGATATGAACATCAAAATGAAAATGCTTTAATTATCTCAAAAAAAGCTGCTGATTTATATGATAAGTTTGCCTCTTTTGTAAAAGATATTGAGTATATTGGAACACATCTTGAAAGAACTAAAAAATCTTATGATGATGCTATAAATAAATTAAGTGTTGGAAAAGGAAATCTTTTACGAAGAGCTGCTGAGTTTGAAGAGCTTGGGGTAAAAGCTAAAAAAAGTATTGATGAACAAAAACTCTTAGGAGAGTAGTATGGAACTATTTTTAAAATTTGCAGAGAATTTTTTGACACTTTTAGATGCAATGAGTATTTATGTTATTTTTGGACTTCTAATAGCTGGAATTTTAAAACAAATTATTCCTGATAATTTTGTTTCATCTCATTTAGGAAAAGATTCTACAGCTTCTGTTGTAAAAGCAACCATTTTTGGAATACCACTTCCTGTTTGTTCTTGCTCTGTTTTGCCTTTAGCACAAGGTTTGAAAAAAGAGGGTGCTAGTAAGGGTGCTGTTCAGAGTTTTTTAATCTCAACACCTATTACGGGAGTTGACTCAATCTTAGCAACATTCTCATTTTTTGGTTTGATTTTTACAGTTTTTAGAGTAATTAGTTCAGTTTTAATTGCTATTATTGTTGGATTAATTCAAAATATATTTGAAGAAAAAGAGAAAAAAGTTGAAGAAAAACCTAAATTCCAAGCTTTCAAACAAAATAATAGCTTTAGTGTGAATAGTGGCTTTAGCACAAGTAAAACTACAGCTAAAATAGAAGAGGGAAGTTCTTGTTGTAGTAGTAGCTCTTGTTGTGACAGTAAAGTTGATAAAAAGGGATTTTCTTTTGTTTCAGCTTTAAAATATGGATATGGAACACTTTTTCAAGATATGGCTAAATCTTTACTTATAGGTCTTATTTTAGGTGCTTTATTTACTACTTTTATTCCACAAGAGTATGCAAAACTTTTATTTGATAATCAATATCTTACATATTTTGTAATTTTATTATTTGCTATTCCTTTATATACCTGTGCAACTGCCTCTTTACCTATTGCTGCTTCTTTGATGCTAAGTGGTATGAGTGGAGGAGCTGCTTTTATATTTTTAACAGCAGGACCTGCTACTAGTGCTGTTACTATGAGTGTTGTATATAAAATGCTAGGACGTACTTCTTTGATAATTTATATCTCTACAATAGCTATTTTATCTTTGATTTTTGGTATTATTTTTGATACTTTTTTTGCTAATTTAAATATATTAAATATTTCTCATGATATGGATGAAGCAAATCTTTTTAAATCATTAGCATCTTCAATAATGTTGGTTTTAATATTTTATCATCTTTTTAAATCAAAATTTAAGAAAAAAGCTTAATATGGTTTTAGATAAGAGTTTAGATAACAATGAGCGTTTTGTTCAAAACTTTAGATACTACAATTCATCTGTTAAGGGTAAAGAGAATAGAGAATTGATAATAGTTTCTGTATCAATTTTAGATAATATTTTAGATGAAATCTTAAAAGAAAAAATGAGTATAAATGAAAATAGCATAATTCAAATACCAAGAGTTTCTTATCTTACTAAAGTAGATTTATGTTATAAAATGAGATTTATTGAAAGTTCATTACAAAAAACTCTTCATCTATATGGACAATTAGTGGATAATTTTACAAAAAAAGATTCATTAAATAGTTTTAATGAGTTATCAGTTCAAACAAATATTTTAGAGTTATGTAAATTAAATGATAATGAGATGTTTAGGCTAATATTAAAGCTTATATCAAAAGATGAAAGAGTAGAAAAAGAGTATTCTAAAATTGAAGAATTAATAGTAGATATTGGTTGGTCAAATGTTGTGAAATTTATTTGTTCAATAATCCAAGCCTCATTAATAGAGGCTTTGATTAAAATAAAATAGTCTATTGTTTGTTTGCCATTCCATAAAATTTGTATATAAAATAGACTCTATTTGTATTTTCTATGAAACCCCATTCTCTATAATTTTTTTCATCAACTTTTTTAAATCTTTTTAAAGAAGAGTTAGAAAAGAAAGGATTCAAAATTTTTGAGCATTTATTTACATCCTCTAATGGTTTTATAATTTCACTGTTTTTTAAGCCTAAAGTAGAAAATAATTTTTTATCCATCTCGTTTATTTCAAAACTAGCACAAGAATAATAGCGAGCTTTGCTATTCATCAAAGATGTATATTTGTCTATTATTTTTATATCTTCACTAAAGTTTATATCTGAAGCTTTTGTTAAGTGATTAACATAATAACTATCCCTTGGAAAAAATACTTCATAGCTTATTACACCATAAGAAATCCATATTAAAATAAGCGCATATTTAATTAAAGGTTTAAAATTCCAATATTTGATTGTTGCTAAAATAGGTAAAGCAATTAAAAATATTATTGCTAATAAAATTAGTATAATTTGTTCTAACATTAATTAAGCTCATTTAAAAGTAGAATATCGACAAAATCACCACTTTTTATATCTTCACTCTTCTCATCTTGTATCAGTAGGGCAGGGCTTCCTAGCATATTAGTTAAAATTGCACTTGTTCCTTGTTTTTTACCCTCAAAATCGATTTTATACTCATTATCTCCATACTTTACATTGCAAGCTGTAAAAATTGTTTTTTTCATTTTTCTTGGAAAATCTTGATTTATTCTAGCTTTTACAATTGGAAGTTTTTTATTTGCTCCCTCATATTTGTAAATAAGTGGTAACATGTATAAAATAGCACAAACAGTAGATGAATAAGCAAATCCAGGTAAAGCAATAATTACTTTATTATCTTTTAAAGCAACTAGCATATGCATACCTGGTTTTATATTAACACCATGAAATAGAACTTCAGCTTTTAGTTTCTCTTTTATAACATCTTGTACAAAATCATAATCACCAACAGAAACACCACCTGTAGTAACAATAATATCAGCCTTATTTAAACCTGTTTCTAATAGTGCAGTAATTGAGTCAATATCATCTTCAATTACACCCATTTGTATTGTATTTGCACCTGCTTTTTTAGCTAATGCTTCTACAGTTAAGTGATTAGAACTTCTAATTTGTGAATCATTAGTTTGCTCTTCACCTAAATCAAGTATTTCACTACCTGTACTAGCAATTGCAACTGTAGGCATACAGTAAACACTAGCTTGACTTATATTTAAAGAGGCCATTACACCAATTTCAGCAAAACCTATAACTGTTCCCTCTTTAATTAAAACTTCATCTTTTTTATAGTTTTCACCTATGTCTCTAATTGCAAAGCCATTTGGAACTTTTTTTATAACTTTTATCTCATTACCAACAACTTCAACATTCTCTATTGGAATTAAACATTCACTACCCTCAGGCATAAGTGAGCCTGTAAAAGTTTTAATACAAACACCATTTTCAACCTTTGATTCTACAACAGAACCAGCAGGATTTTTATCAATTATCTTGATACTTGATAACTCTTGATTTTCAAATTTTATTGCATAACCATCCATTGCTGAAGTTTTATATGCCGGTGAATTATCATTCGCTATAATGTCGCTAGATAGCGTTCTTCCGAGCGCATTGCTCAAAAAAATCTTTTCCTTAGCTTTTACTTTAAAAATAACACTATTTATAATCTTTAAAGACTCTTCATAATTTATAAAATTTCTCATAAACTTCTCCCTAATTATTGGTAAAATATTATCATAATGTTCACAAAAAGTAACTTTATAAAGAGTTATATTAATACTTTTGTCCCTTTAAATAGCATTTGCATAGCAAATCGATGAATTTTGAAAATATTAGAAAATAATATTGACTTAAATCAAAAAAATAGTAATAATAATGCAACGATTATATAATATCTAATTATATAATGGCTGTTTATAATATCTATAAGTATAAGTAATTTTGTAAATAATTGTATGTTTATTTATAAGTTCTATTTATACTTGTTCAATTATCATGAGGAGGATAAATGACAAGTAAGACTAACAGTTTAAAAGAGAGTCTACCTGCTACTAATGAAGAAAAACTTAGTAGAAGAAATTTCTTTAAAAAAACTGCTATCTATTCCGCTGGTGCAATCGCAGCAGCAAATGTTTTAGCTCCAGTAAAAGTTAAAGCAGACGATGTAAATATTGTTGATCATGTTGAATGGGGAACAAAATTAGGTGATATCTTAGATAAAAACCTATATGGTGTACCATCTCCATACGAGCATAATAATATTAGAAGAATTCATGATTTATTATCTTCGGGTGATAGATATGCTACAGTTTCTATGTCTCCATTACATCAACAACAAGGTATTATTACACCTAATGGTTTATTTTTCTGTAGAAGTCATGGTGGTGTTGCTCAAATTGACCCAAATAAATATAGATTAATGATTCATGGTCTTGTTGAAAAACCAATTGTTTTAACTTTAGAACAATTAAAAAGATACCCAAGTGAAAGTAGAATCCACTTTATCGAGTGTCCAGCAAATGGTTCAACTGGATGGAGAGGACCACAATTTAATAATTTACAATTTGTTAAAGGTATGATGAGTAGTGCTGAATGGACAGGTGTTAAACTATCTGTTATTTTAGAAGATTTAGGTCTTAAACCAGAAGCACAATGGATGTTAGCTGAGGGTAGTGATAACTCTGAAATGGGTAGAACAATACCTGTTGAAAAAGCTTTAGATGATGCTATGCTTGTATGGGGACAAAATGGTGAGCCATTAAGACCTGAACAAGGATATCCTGTTAGATTATTAGTTCCAGGTTGGGAAGGTAACTTAAATGTTAAATGGTTAAAAAGATTAGAATTTTCTGATAAACCATGGCATTCAAAAGAAGAAACATCTAAATATACTATGTTACAAGCAAATGGAAAAGCTATTAATTTCTTTTGGCCTATGGAAGTAAACTCAATAATTACTTCACCATGTCCTGAATTACCTTGGTCTGATTTAAAAATTGGACAAAAAGTTGAAATTGAGGGAATTGCATGGTCAGGAAGAGGTACAATTAAAACTGTTGATATCTCTTTAGATGGTGGTAAAAATTGGATTGAAGCTCCATTAAAAGGTTTAGTATTACCTAAATCTTGGACTAGATTCTCTTACATTATAGAGTGGGATGGAAAAGAAAAAGTACTTCTTAGCCGTGCTATTGATGATTCAGGACATATTCAACCATCTATTGATAAATTAATAGAAAATGTTGGTGTTGAAGGAATTTATCATAGAAATCCTATTGTAGGATGGGAAGTTACATCAAAAGGAGTAGTTAATAATGTTCACGTTAGAAGTTAAAAAAGCTTTAGTAGGTGTAAGTGCAGCTGCAGCAATTTTCTTAACTGGATGTGTTGATGCTGGAACTCCATCTTCAACTACTACTTTAAAAAAGAATATTGATGGTGCTGTAATTTATCCAGTTAAAGATAGTAAATATACTGCATATCATGTAAATACTCAAGATAAATCAGGTTTTTCAAGCTTTGGTAGAGCACCAAGTGAAAACGAGATAAAAGCTTGGGATACAGATGTAATGTTTGATAATACAGGTCTTCCTGAGGGTGAAGGTTCTGTTGAAATGGGTGATGAACTTTATCACGCTCAATGTGCAATGTGTCATGGTGACTTTGGTGTTGGTGGAAAAGGTTATCCTCCTTTAGAGGGTGGTGTTGGAACACTTAAATATCAATTAGGTGTAAATGGTTCAGAAGCACCTAGAAGAACAATTGGTTCTTATTGGCCATATGCAAGTACACTTTTTTGGTATATTAAAACAGCAATGCCATTTCCAGCTCCAAAATCTTTATCAGATGATGAAGTTTATGCTATTACTGCCTATTTATTAGCAGTTAATGGAATAAAAGTAGATGGCAAAGAGATGGATGATGAATTTGTATTAGGAAAAGATAACTTTGATGGTATTAAAATGAGAAATACTGATGGTTTTTATCCTGTACATCCAGATAGAAACGACCTTAAAGAACAAAGACCTCCATTAGCACAAGGTGAAAGATGTATGTCTAATTGTGAGCAACCAGGTGTTGTAAGAATTAAACAAGAGATTGAAGGATTTTTCCCTCCAATAGCTACTGAAAAATCTTTACCTGAGCCTGTAAATGGAGCTGAAAAATCAGCTGCTGAAGTTTCATATGATAATTATTGTGCAGCGTGTCATGCAAATGATGCAATTGGTGCACCTGTTGTTGGAAATAAAGAAGCTTGGGCTGAAGTTATGACTAAAGGAATCGACGAAGTTTATGCAAACGGAATCAACGGAATTAATGCTATGCCTCCAAAAGGTGGGATGGATATGTCTGATGATGAGTTTAAAGCTATTGTTGATTATATGATTAACGCAAGCAAATAAAAAGGAGAATAGATGAAATTGATAAAAAACATTTTAATAGCATCTGCTGTTAGTGGTTTACTAGCAACTAGTGCAATGGCAAACGAAGATTTAGTAGCAAAAGGTGAAAAAGTTTTTAACTCTAAAAATCTTGGTAACTGTTTAGCATGTCATGCAGTAAGCGGTAAAAATATTGATGGACCTGGAAGCATGGGACCAAAATTAGTTGGACTTGCTTATTGGGATGAGCAAACACTTTATGATACTGTTTATGATATTTATAGTGCAAGAGGTGCTGAAACAACATCAATGCCAGCATTTGGTAAATCTGGTTGGTTAAGTGATGGTGAAATTAAAGCAGTAGTTGCTTACTTAAAAACAATTAATTAATATATTTTGAAAAAGGAAAAAAAATGAATAGAAGAAATTTTTTAAGCTTAGGATTTGGTGCAGCAGCAGTTGCTGCTTTAGCTCCAACTACATTAAGCGCAATCGATTTTAGAGCAGAAAAACCAAAGGCTTGGACTGCAACAAAAGTTGAAGAGGGAATGAATGAGATTTTTGGTTCTACAAAAACTGAAGAGAAAAAAGTAAAAATTAAAGCTCCAGATATTGCTGAAAATGGTGCTGTAATTCCAATTACTATTACATCTAAATTAGCAGGTTCAAAAGTTGCAATTTTCCAAAATGCTAATCCTGAAGCAACAGTTGCTGTATTTACAGTTCCTGAGGGTGGAATTATTGATTATTCAGTAAGAATCAAAATGGCAAAAACTGGTACTGTTACAGCTGTTGTAGAAGCTGGTGGGAAATTATACTCTGCTTCTAAAGAAGTAAAAGTTACTATCGGTGGATGTGGTGGTTGATTTAATTCCAACTACACAAACAATATTAAAATATAAAAAAATATAAAAGAAACAAAAAGGAATTAAAATGGCTAAAACAAGAATTAAAGCAAAAGAAAAAAAAGGTATAGTTACAGTAAAAGCTATGGCTAAGCATGATATGTTAAGTTATCAAGAAGCTCAAAAAGCAAAAAAAGAAGTTAACTTTATTACACAAATAATAGCAACATCTAAAGGTAAGGTAGTATATGAAGTATCAACAAGCCAATTCTTATCTAAAAACCCTTATGTTAAATTCGCATTCGCAGGTGCTAAAGGGGACGATTTAACTTTCTCTTGGACAGATTTAAAAGGTAACAAGCAAACTGATACAGTAGAAATTAAATAATCAACTACTTTAAGTAGTTGATTATCTTTAACGATAAGAATAAGGAGATACAAATGTTATTGAAAATTGCAAAAAGTACAGCTTTAGTTGCTTTAACGGTTAGCGCATTAAACGCTACTGATTATTCAGCTCAAGCAGAGAAAGATAGATTAGAATTAATCAAGTATTTCGAAGCTAAATTCGAAGATCCCTTAAAAAACAAATACAGCTTTTTCCCATACTCTAATGATGAAGAGTTAGAAGCATATGAAAAAGGTCTAGCGGCAAAAGATTTTGCATTAGGTTCTTACTCATATAATGCAGATGGTAAAGCACAATATGAAGAGATTAAAGAGATGCCACCTTATGAAGATGGTATTGATAGAGGTGCAAAACTATATGAAACAAAATTTGCTAATGGTAACTCATTACAAACATGTTTCCCAGAGCCTGCTGTAACTGCTAATTATCCATATTATGATGAAAAAAGAGCTCAAGTTGTAACTTTAACTCAAGCTGTAAATGAGTGTCTTACATCAAATGGTGAAAAAGCATGGAACACTAAAAAAGGTGATATGGCTGACTTACAAGGTTTCTTTGCTTCACAATCAATGGAAGAAGAGAAAGTAATTGATGTTAAAATTGAGACTCAAGCCGCTTCTGATGCTTATGAAAGAGGTAAAGAGTACTATTATACTCAAAGAGGATACTTAAAACTAAACTGTGCTGAGTGTCACGTTGATGGTTCTGGAAAAAGAGTTAGAAATGAAATTTTATCTCCATTATTAGGAGCTATGACTCAATGGCCAGTTTACAGATTAAAATGGGCGGGTCTTGGAACTCCTGAGAGAAGAATGTCAGGATGTATTAAAGATCAAGGTCAAGTGCCACCAAAAGATACTAGTAATGAAATGAAAGAGTTAATTTTCTTTATGTCTTATATGTCTAATGGTATGAAAATTGATGGTCCAGATATTAGAAAGTAAGAAGGGTAAAGTCATGAAAAAATTAACAACAATTCTAGCAACTACGGTAGTTGCTGCATTAGTTACTGGGTGTACAACACAGCCATCTATTGAAACAGCTACAAAACTAGATACAAAAGTTGTATGTAGTGTAGAAAAGAATGGAATTAAAAAAGTAATTGAAACAGCTGAAACATATAATAATATTGCGAAAGCAAAAGGTTTAGAGTTTAGAAGATTAGGTGTAAATAACACTGATTTAATTATCTCTGTACAAGAGGCTATTAAAACAGGTGCAACTGAAGTTAATCCTCTTGATAATAAAGGTAAAGCTTCCAAAACTAAATTGGAAACAAATTATGCAGCAGAAAGAGCTTGTAAATTTGGAATTTCAGCTTTACAACAAGCAGTTGAAGCTAAAAATACTTGGAGAAAAGCAGTTCCAGGTGATGGTTTAAAATACTAAACCATAGAGAAAAAAAGAGTCAAGCTAAGCTTGGCTTTTTTTATGCATAATTTATGCAAACTTAAAAACAAAAAAACAAGATACATAGTACAAAAGGGGTCAAAATGAAAATGTTAAAGAAATTAGCGTTAGCTACATTAGTTGCTGGATTTTGTTCAACATCAGTTTTAGCAGAGGGTGAACCAGCTAAGTTTGTTCCAATTTCAAGTGGTGTTAAATCTATTGAAATGAATTTAAATGGTGAAAAATTTACATTAATGAGAAATCAAACTGCTGGAAATAAAATCAGTGATTTATATGTAACAACTCATAGAGGTGCTCCTCAACCAATGATTTTAGCACCAGGTGTTGAAACATTAGGTGAATTAGAGTTTATTGAATTAATGAAAAAAGCTCAAACTGATAAATCTATTGCTGTTATAGATTCAAGAAAGCCAGGATGGTTTGCAAAATTAAGAATTCCAGGTGCTGTTAATGTACCATTTACTAATTTTGATGAAAAAGATACAGCTATTGAAATGATGGAAGATGAAATGGGTGTTGTTCAAAAAGAGGATGGTACACTTGATTTCTCTAATGCTAAAACATTAGCATTATACTGTAATGGATATTGGTGTGGACAAACTCCTGGTATGGTTAAAAATGCAAAATATGCATTATTAAAAATGGGTTACCCAACTGAAAAAATTAAATACTACAGAGGTGGAATGCAAGCATGGACTTCTTTAGGATTTACAGTTGTTGGTGCGGGTAAATAATTATATATTATAAAGGTAAATTTTAAATGAGTAAACTTAGTAGAAGAGAATTTGTTTATATGATGGCGGCACTTGGTGCTGCTCCTGTTTTTGCTAATTCACATACAAGAATGACAAATACTAATAAGTTAGAAGATTACTATAAGTTAAAACCTTTTGGTAATGCTAGACTTATGCATATGACAGACTCTCATGCACAACTATTACCTGTATATTTTAGAGAGCCAAGTGTAAATCTTGGTTTTTATGGAAATTTAGGTAAACCACCACATATTGTAGGTGAAAAGTTTTTAGATTATTATGGAATTAAAGGAAACGCAAGATTAGAGTATGCTTACTCTTCTGTAAACTTTGAAAAACATGCAAAAGCTATGGGAAGAGTTGGTGGTTTTGCTCAAATCAAAACTGTTGTAGACTTCTTAAAAGATAGTTTTGGAAAAGAAAAAACTCTACTTTTAGATGGTGGTGATACTTGGCAAGGTAGCTGGACTGCTTTACAAACAAGAGGTAAAGATATGGTTGGCGCTATGAATTTACTTGGTGTTGATGTAGCTGTTGGTCACTGGGAGTTTACATATAGAGCGGAAGAAATATTAGAGAATGTAAAACTTCTAAATGCTGAATTTTTAGCTCAAAATGTAAAAGTTAAAGAGGCTTCTTTATTTGATGGAAAAGCTGAAGCTTATGATGAAGATACAGGTCATGCATTTAAACCATATACAATCAAAGAGATTGGTGGTGCTAGAGTTGCTATTATTGGTCAAGCTTTCCCATATACAACAATTGCAAATCCACAAAGATTTATTCCTGATTGGACTTTTGGGATTAATGATGAGGGAATGCAAGAGTTAGTTGATGAAGTTAGAGAAACAGAAAAACCTGATGCTGTAATTGTATTATCTCATAATGGTTTTGATACAGATAAAAAAATGGCTGAAGTTTGTACTGGTATTGACTTTATTATGGGTGGACATACTCATGATGGTGTACCTGAAGCTGTACCTGTTAAAAATGAAAATGGTGTTACTTATGTTTGTAATGCTGGATCTAATGGTAAATTCTTAAATGTTCTTGATTTAGATATTCAAAATGGAAAAATCAAAGACTTTAAATTTACATTATTACCAATTTTCTCAGATTTAATTCCTGAAAATCCTGAGATGAAAAAATATATCGAAGATGTAAGAGCTCCATTTAAAAAAGATTTAGATAGAGTAATTGCAACTACTGATGATACACTTTTTAGAAGAGGTAACTTTAATGGTTCTTGGGATCAAATTATTTGTGATGCTTTAGTTGATATTAAAGATGCTGAAATTTCATTATCTCCTGGTTTTAGATGGGGAACATCTGTAATGCCTGGACAAGCTATTACATTTGATGATTTAGCTACACAAACAGCTATGACTTATCCTGAGACTTATAGAAGAGGAATTTCAGGGTCAGATATCAAACTGATCTTAGAAGATGTTGCTGATAACTTATTTAATGAAGATCCATTCTATCAACAAGGTGGGGACATGGTTAGAACAGGTGGTATTTCTTATAGAATTAATCCAACTGCTGCTATGGGTCAAAGAATTTCAGATATTACACTTACTAGAAATGGTAAAAAACTTGAGCCTAATAAAGAGTATCAAGTTGCAGGTTGGTCTACTGTTGGTGCAAAATCACCAGGTGAACCTGTATGGGAAACTGTAGAGACTTATTTAGGAAATGTTAAACACATTAAAAACTTAAAAGTTGATACACCTGATATTGTTGGGGTTAAAGGTAATCCTGGTATTGTTTAGTTTCACAAAATTGAGAGAGTATAGATAATCTATACTTTTTCTCAATTTTAAATGTTGTTGTTGTACAATATTTAAAATTGAGAATAGGGAAACTAATGGTACAAAAACTTTTAATTTTATTTGCAATCACAATATTTAATCTCTCTTTACAAGCAAGTTATGATGAGGGGAAAAGAATATTTGAAGAAAAATGTTCATCTTGTCATGGGGAATATATCTCTATTTCTAAACTCAAAGTTAATTTTTTTGAGAAAAAAAATCAACTTTTTAATCTTGATACTCCAACTGAAAATATGTTAGCTTATGCAATTGTTGATAGTTCTAAAAAAATTGGTGATCCTGAAGACCCTGAGATGAGAGTTGTAGAGATTGAAGAGTTTTTAAAGAGTTATTTAGCAAAACCTGATTTAATGAATAGTGTTTGTGACCCAATGATTACAAAATATTATAAGAAAAAAGAGCCTATTAATATAAGTAGTGAAGAGGCTACAAATTTAGCATACTATTTTCTAGATTATAATAAACAAAGAGAATTAAAACATCCTAAGCCTATAAAAGTTTTAGAGAGTGGCTATGATGAGAAAAAGATATTAAATGATGCAAAAACTCAAAATAAATCTATAATTGTTTATGCAACATCTAAAAGCTGTTATTTTTGTAAAAAAATGAAAAGTGAAGTTTTAGATTTAGATGAGATTCAAGATAAAATAGAAAAAGATTTTATATTTTTAGAAGTTGATGTGGATTTTATTGCTTTACCATATGATTTAAAAAAGAGTTTTTATGGTATGACACCCACTTTTTTCTTTGTATCAAATGAGGGAAAACTTATGAACACCTATCCCGGTGCATGGATTAAAAGTGATTTTATTCAAATTTTAGAGGAAAATATTAATAAATGAAGTTATTAGGAAAAGTACTAGATACTTTTAGTGCAAAAAAAGATTCAGTAAGTAGTATGCCAAGACCAAGAGTTGAGTTTTTAAATTTAATTAAAGATTATGGTATTGAGTTTGATAAATTTGCCCAAAAAGATTTAGATAAAACTGTTATGATTTTGGGAATTGATAGCTATAACTTAGCTAAATCAAAAGATATAAATTTGGAATATGGTAGTTTAGGGGAAAATCTTTTATTTAGTTTTAATCCCCATGAGTTTGAACTTGGAACACAATTTATAATAGGTGATGCAATTATTGAAATAACTGAAAAGTGTACCATTTGTAATCATTTATCAGTTTTTCATAAGAAATTACCAAAAACTGTAAAAGATTGTAGGGGTTTATATTGTAAAATAATTAACAGTGGTAGTATCAAAAAAGATTTACCTATTT
Source organism: Arcobacter sp. (assembly GCA_965662175.1). GTDB lineage: Bacteria > Campylobacterota > Campylobacteria > Campylobacterales > Arcobacteraceae > Arcobacter. Next base: position 14,674 of record CBFIGT010000044.1, read on the forward strand.
ATTTAAAGGATTAAAATGAAAAATTTGTTATTTGTTTTAGTATTATCTGTTTTTAGTTTTGGAGCATCGACTTTTAGTGATCCTCAACCAAACTTTGATAATCCAAGAAAAGTTATCTTTCAACTTTATGATGCAGATATTGATAAGGTTAATCATAATCTAAGTTCAATTTACAATATTTTAAAAGAGTATCCTAGTGAATCTTTAAAAGTAGCAATTGTGGCTTATGGAAATGGTATGAGAGCTTTAAGAAAAGATTATGATAAAGCAACTCAAACAAGAATGCTTTCTTTGATGGAGTATGAAGTAGAGTTTATAGCTTGTAAAAATACTATGGAAACTATGAACTGGACAGAAGATGAATTTATTGATGATTTAACTTATGTTCAAGCTGGTATTGTGGAGTTAATTGAGAGACAAATTAACGGTTATGTTGGATTAATAGCGTATTAAAAATACGCTATTATGATTTTTATTCAAACTCCATTTGTTTGAATACTCTTGCGATGTTTTGACGTCCAAGCTCTTTATATGTATCTAAATGTTTATAAGCATCCATATTGATATTATAAGCTTCATTTAAACCACCATCATTTTCTAAAACTTCAGCGATTTTTTCTCTTATATAAACTATATAATCTTTTGTATACTTTCTAACTGTATCTAAATCAGTAACATCACCATGCCCTGGAACTACAATTTTTGGATTTAGCTCTTCAAACTTTTCCCAAGCTTCAAGCCATTTTTGTGTTTCTGTAATTTCAAATATTGGTAAAAGTCTATTATTAAATGCTAAATCACCAGCAAATACAATTTTTTCATCATCTAGCCAAATACAAATATCACTTCGTTCATGGGCATAACCAAAATATTTTGCTTCAACTATTTTGCCACCTAAATCAAACTTCATACTATCTTTAAAATATTTATCAGGAAAAATTAATTGTGTCCCCTCAAATTTATCCCTTAAAACATTTTTTAATCTATTAAATGTTTTTTCACCTTTTGTTTCTATCTCACCTTGAACTAACTCTTGAGCAACAATTGTTGCACCTTGCTCTTTCCAATAATTACTTCCTAAAATAGCATGACCTTGAGAATTTTCTAAAACTACATATTTTACAGGTTTATTTGTGATTTTTTTAATCTCTTTATGTAAGGCTTGGGCTAAAAGATATGAAGAACCTGCATTCCAAACTAAAACCGACTCATCTCCTACAATAAAACCTAAGTTGTTATTATGTGCCGTTGATTCGTATAAATATGGAGCTGTTATTCCTATTGATGTATATACATTTGCTGCTACCTCTTGAATTTTACTATATAACATAGAATCAGGATATTTATCTAAAGAGTTAGAGGGTAAATTTAATTCACTCCACACTTTATAGCTATCTTTATACCATAGAACATTTTTATATCCTAGCTCTTTTAATGTTTTAGTTGCAAGTAGTGAAATATCCCCTGTGTAACAATAAACAACAAATGTTTCATCTTTTTTTACACTATTTTCAATAAAGAACTCTAATTTATCTCTTGATATATTTGTATAATTATTAACTTTTAAAAAGCCACCTTGTTTGTTTATATCCTCTTTAGTTCTAACATCAATAACAGCTAAATTAGGATTTTTTTCTAACATCTCTTGCAGTTTGGCTGTATTTATACCTTTTATCTCTTTTTTAACTTCACTTATGTAACTTTTTACATCTGCATTTAAGATAGTTAAACTACTTAAACTAAAAAATAAAATTGCCATAATTGCTTTTTTACTAATTACCATATATCTCCTTTTTAATATAATTAATTATTATAAACTACTCTATCTTGATAGATACTTTATCAAGGAAATAAATTTAATTTTTAAATTAAATTTATTAATAAGTTTAAATAAATAAAATTATAAAAATAATATTAAAAGGGGAAATAAATGAAAATAAAATTTTTTGCATATTTTGCAACATTAGCTTTAGCTTTATCATTGAATGCACAAAAAGTTACTTTACAAGAGTGTGTTGAATTAGGAGAGAAACATATATTTGCAGGTGGTGAGTGTATAGAGTTTGCTGTAAGCAATGGAGATAGAGAGGGGTATTTAAATATAATAGTTCATGGAACTTGGCCTGATGGTACAAATACTCTTGGTAGATATGCACCATTTGCTGAAACTCTTACAATGTCTACAGATATTACAACAGTAGCAGTTGCTCTTCCTGGATATTCATCTTCATCTACAAACAACTTTACAGCATTGGCTCATGAGGGAACAAAAAACTTAGCTGCTAAAGAGGAGTATGTTAGATTTTTAGCCTCTTTAGTAAAAGCTTTAAAAGATAAATTTGAAGCTGAAACAGTTACATATATTGGGCATAGTGCTGGAGCTATGATGGGAGCTACACTTACAGGTTTTGAACCAGACTTAATAAATAATATCGTTTTAGCAGGTGGAAGATATGATATTCATAAGGAAGTAAAAGATGGTGGTTTAG
>CBFIGT010000045.1:0-17005 GCA_965662175.1 Arcobacter sp.
ACAATAGCTTTTTGATTAAATCTATTTGACATAAGAATTTGAAAAACATCTCCACTTCTTACCATCTCTTTAGAACGAGCTACCATATCAAAAAACTGCTCTTTTGTGTAGTTGAATTTACCCTCATCTAAAAGTGTTGCTTTTTTTAAAGGTAAGAATTCATAAGGGGTAAATAACTCTTTTTCTATAAGTTCTAGTTTTTTTTCACACTCTTTAATTGATGTAACCATAACTAATTGTGAAGTTTTATGGGAAAATCCAAGTATTATTTTAGGTCGTATTAAATCTAAATCTGGAATATTCAAATCATCTTGTAACTCATCCATATATGGTTTTAAAACAGGCTCAAACTCTTTTCCTATATCATAACCAACATTTCCAATAAAACCATCAATTAAGCCAATTCCAAGCTCTTGTGATTTTGATTTGTAAATCTCTTTATCAAAGTTTTTATAATATTTTTTAAAAAATTTCAAAGGATTTGAATCAACTATTGACTCTTCACCTTTTTCATTTTTGAAAAAGGTTTTTGAGCCTTTATGCCAAACTCTCTCCCTTGCACCTATTATTATATAAGAGTAGTTTCCATCACTTGAATTGATAGTACTTTCAAATAAAAAAGTAATTTCATCATTAAATAAATCTTTTACTTTTTTATAAATTGATACAGGTGTAAATTGGTCTAAAAAAAGTTCTTTTGAATAAAAATGCATTAATACTAACCTCTATAATTTTAGGATAAAAGCACTTTTGATTTTTAGTTTACTTTTTACAGAATCTATATTACTAGTTGCTTCATTTCTATTGTTATAAGGTCCCACTAAAACTTTTGTAAAAATAGTTCCATTTACATTAACTTTATAAAATTTGTAGTTTAAATTATTATCTTCAAGATTTTTAAGAAACTCTTTATCAATAGATTTTGAAAAAGCTCCAACTTGAATAAATATACCAGATGGCTTAGAACTACTTGATTCTTTGTATGTCGGTGTTTTAACAAGAGGTTTATCGATTTTTACAGCTTCAACTTTTTTAGGTTTAACTATCTCTTCAACTACAACTTTCTCTTTTTGTACATCAAAAATATCTTTTTTTATCTCATTTGCTTTTTCAATATCCTCTTTTGAAGCTGTTGGCATAGCAATTTTTTTCTCTTCTTTTTGAATATTATTTAAATCTAATGATTCAGTAATACTCTTTTTTTCTTCTTCAGTTTTTGTTTTTAAATCTTCAATTGACTTTAATTTTTCATTTACAATTTTTTGATATTGTTGCTCTATGTTATTATCTAAAGGCTTATCTTGAGTAATACTCTCTTTTTCTTTATTAAAAGTATCATCAGGTGCTGTTTCACTACTTAAAAGACGAAAAATTATTATAGTAATTAAAAATAGAACTGCAAGTACTAATCCTAAAATTATATACTTTTTCTTGTTATCTTGATTTTGTGATGAATTACTAGCACCTAATAAAATATCATCAAGTTCAGATTCTGTTTTACTAACTTCCTCTTCATATGTAAAGTTATCATTACTTGCATATGGATTATTTTGTTCATAAGGATTTTTAGAGTGTGAAGATGAACTATTTTGAGCTTGTGATTCAAGCTCAAATAGTCTCTCTTCTAATTCTGTTTTTTCTTGTTTAATCTGAACGTTTTTTATAAAATCTTCGCCTTTTATTTCCATAATAAGCCTTTTTAATTATTTATTATTAATATGTTGAACTATTGTAAATTACAAAATTACTAGCTAACTCTTTTAACTCAGCTTTTACACTTTTTTGTAAATCTTCATTTTCAATATCATCTAAAACATCACAAATTTTATTTGCAATAATTTCAAACTCTTTCTCTTTCATCCCTCTTGAAGTAAGTGCTGGAGATCCAATTCTAACTCCTGAAGTTACAAATGGGCTTCTTGTTTCACCTGGAACTGTGTTTTTATTTACAGTAATTCCAGCATTTCCAAGTGCTGCATCTGCATCTTTTCCTGAAAATGGTTTATTTAAAAATGATACTAAAACTAAGTGATTATCTGTACCATCACTAACAATATCATATCCTCTTTTCATAAGAACATCAGCTAAAACTTTTGCATTAGCTTTTACTTGTTTTGCGTAATCTTTCCATGATGGGTCTAAAACCTCTTTAAATGCAACAGCTTTTGCAGCCATAACATGAACTAAAGGTCCACCTTGTAATCCTGGGAAAATAGCACTATTTACTTTTTTGGCAATATCTTCATCATTTGTCATAATCATACCACCTCTTGGACCTCTTAAAGTCTTGTGAGTAGTAGTTGTAACAACATCTGCATAAGGGAATGGACTCATATGCTCACCAGCTGCAACTAATCCTGCAATATGTGCAATATCAGCAAATAAAATAGCTCCAACTGCATCAGCAATTTCTCTAAATTTAGCAAAATCAATCTCTCTTGCATATGCACTAGCACCACAAACGATAATTTTTGGTTGGCAAATTTGAGCAATTTCCATTACTTTATCATAGTTAATTCTACCATCTAGCTCAACACCATAATAAAATGCACTATAGTTTTTACCTGAAAATGATGGTTTAGAACCATGTGTTAAGTGACCACCGTGAGATAAGTCCATACCTAAAATTTTATCACCAGCTTTTAATAATGCTGCATAAACAGCACCATTTGCTTGGCTTCCTGCGTGTGGTTGAACATTTGCAAATTTACATCCAAAAATCTCACAAGCTCTATCAATAGCTAATTGTTCAGCTTTATCAGCAAACTCACATCCACCATAATATCTCTTATAAGGATAACCCTCAGCATACTTATTTGTAAATACAGAACCCATAGTTTGCATAACAGCTGGGCTTGTAAAGTTTTCACTAGCAATCATCTCTAAGTGATCAGTTTGTCTTTGTAATTCGCACTCAACGATATCAAAAATCTCTTTATCTGCTTCTTGTAGACTTTTGTTACTAATATAACTCATTTTATTTCTCCTGTTTTGTTTAATTTTTTAGTTTTCTTCATCTGAATGTAAATCTATTTCATTTTTGATTGGTTTCATTGCTGGAAATAGTAATACATCTCTAATACTATGTTGGTTTGTTAACATCATTACAAGTCTATCAATACCAATACCTTGACCTGCTGTTGGTGCCATACCATAAGATAAGGCATTTACAAAATCTTCATCCATTTCGTGTGCTTCATCATCACCTGAATCTTTTGCAGCCATTTGTCCCTCAAATCTACTTAGTTGATCAAGTGGGTCATTTAACTCACTAAAGGCATTTGCTATTTCACGTCCTGCAATAAAAAGTTCAAATCTATCTGTTAAATGTGTTTTTTCATCGCTTCTTCTAGCAAGTGGTGAAATTTCAACTGGATATTCAGTGATAAATGTTGGATTTATTAGTTTATCTTCAACAAATTCATCAAATAATTCACCTTGTAATTGACCTAAATTCATACTCTCTTTTACATCTAAGTTTTTCTCTTTCATAAAAGCAATAATTTTATCTTTATCTTCAACAATATCTTGTGGAACACCACCAATTTCATATAGTGATTGAATTAATGGAATTTCAGAAAATTTAGTAAAATCAACTTTTAAATCACCATAAGGTAAAGTTGTTGGTAAATCTAAATGCTCAAATAAATAATCAAAATACTCTTTTGTTATTTCAATTAAATCTTTATATGTTTTATATGCCCAATAAAACTCAATAGAGGTAAACTCAGGATTATGTGTTGCATCCATACCTTCATTTCTGAAGTTTCTATTGATTTCAAATACAGCTTCAAATCCACCAACTATTAGTCTTTTTAGATATAATTCAGGTGCAATTCTTAAAAATCTATCAACACCTAAGGCATTGTGATGAGTTGTAAAAGGTTTAGCATTTGCTCCACCTGCAATTGGGTGCATCATTGGAGTTTCAACTTCCAAGAAACCTTTATCTTCAAAAAATCTTCTTGTTAAGCTTATTACTTTTGATCTTGTATGAAAAGTTTTTCTAACTTCACTATTCATAATTAAGTCTAAATATCTTTGTCTATATCTTAACTCTTTATCTTGGATTCCATGATATTTTTCAGGAAGTGGTGAAATTGCTTTTGTAAGAATTTGTAAACTATCAACATGAAGAGATAACTCACCTTTACCTGTAACAAAAGGGTATCCACCAACTTCAATAATATCTCCAACTTCAACAGTTTTTTTGAATATGTCGTTATAGAAACCCTCAGGTAAATTATCTCTTGCAATATAAATTTGTAGAATTCCGCTCTCATCTTCAATCTTAAGAAAACTAGCTTTTCCCATAAGTCTAAAGAATTTAATTCTTCCTGCAACTATATAGTTTCTTGTTTCATCTCTTTTATCTTCTTTTTGGAAAATATCACTATTTACATTTAAGTATTTTGAAATAGTAGTATTTCTTTTTGATTCATTTGCATAAGGGTTTATACCCAATTCTCTAAGCTTATCAGCTTTTTCAATTCTTTGTTGTATATATTTATTTTCAAACAATACTAATATCCTTTACTTTTTTTCTTCTGTATTTGTAATATTATCTTTGATTATTTCAGCACCTGTTTCTTTTACTTTTTCAACTGCTTGTGTAGTTGCTTTTTCAATAGTTTCACCTAATGTTTTTATTTTCTCTTGAGTTTTTTCAATAATAGGTTCAGCTTTTTCTTCTACACTATTTGTTTTCTCTTCAATCTCTTCTTTAGCTTCATCATTTTTTGATGATGTAAATTTTGAAGTATCAAGTTTTACAATATATCCACCTGTTTGAACTAAATAAGGAAACATCATTGATTTTTCAAACTTTTTTTCAAGTGTTGATTTGAATGATTCAATTTGGTATAAGGCATAAACGATAACAGAAATTATTAAAAATATCTTACCTGTACCAAAAATAAAACCTAAAACTCTATTTACAACACCAAGACCACTCATTTCAGTAATTTTGCTTAAAATTGAACCTAAAATATAGACAATTAACCAAAATCCAACTAAAGTAACAATAAATCCAATCAAAGATAAAGTAGCTTCACTTTGGATTCCTAAAATAGGCTTTATAATTTCTCCAACTTTTTCTGACATTCTAGATGCTACAAATATAGCCCCAATAATACCAACTAATCCGAAAACCTCTTTTATAAATCCTCTAAAAAGACCCTTTAATCCTAAAACTAAAGAAATACCAACAATTATCATATCAAAAGTTGTAAACTCTTGCATATATTTCCTTTTATATAATATTTGGCAATTATATCTAAAATAGTTGAAATAAAAGTTTAATAGATTATTTACGAAGAGTTATTGTAAAATTTGCACCATAAAAGTTTTCACCTTCATAGCTAAAATTCTCATTTTTTACTGTTATTTTAAAATTCATATTATTTTCTAAAATATTTTGTGCCATATATAAACCTATTCCTGTACCTTGGCTTTTATGCTTGGTTGTAAAATATGGTTCAAAAATATGCTCTAATAACTCTTTTTTTATCCCTTTTGCATTATCTTTAATGGATAAACTTGAATTATCTAATTCTATTAAAATTAATTTTTTAGAAATATTATTTTCTATGAGTGCATCAATACTATTGTTGATTATATTTAAAATAGCTTGTTGAAACTCATTTTTATATCCAAAGATATTTTTTTCATCTTTTATAATAACATCAAATAAAATATCTTTAGATTTTAATTTTTCAGAAATTAGGTTTTTATTGTAGTAAATTATCTCTTTTAGAGAAAACTCCTGTTTCTCTTTATCTTGTTTGAAAAAGTTTCTAAAATCCTCTATTGTTTTAGAAAGATAGTTTGAACTCTCCATAATATGATTACAATAATAGACTATTTCAGCATCATCTAACTCTCCAACTAGTTTTTTTACCTGCATTGAACTTGCTGAAGAGCTTATTGCACTTAATGGTTGTCTCCATTGATGGGCAATATTATTTAACATTTCACCCATGGCTGCCATTTTATTTTGTTGAAAAAGAATTGCATCTTTTTCTTTGTTTTTTGCTATTTCCTCTTTGATTTTTATTTCCAAAGAATCATTTAGATTTTTAAGCTCTTTAGTTTTCATTTCAACTAAAAACTCTAAATTATTATTTAGTTTCTCTAATTGAAACTTCTGTTTTATATCTAAGGTAATATTTGTAAATGTAACAATTATATAAGGTTTATCCTCATTTTTAAATTGGCTTAAATTCACATTCATTGCAAAATACTCAAGCTCTTTGTTTTTTTCCATAGCACACTTAAAACTTTTTTCTGGATGTGCTAAAATATGTTCAGCCCAATTACGACCATCATAATCTTTATCTATTAGATAATTTTCATCATTGATATCAATAAATTTTTCACAAATACAATTATGTAGTTTTTTAAACTCATCAATTGATTTAAACTCATTAAAAAACTCTAAAAACTGTTTATTTGCATTGTTTAGTATTTTACCATCGGTAATAATTATTATATTCTTTTGAGAATCAAGAATTTGCTGAGATTTCTTTTTTTCAGTTAACATCTTATTTGAATAAAAATAATAAAAAATTAAAGTTGAAATTAGTACAAATAGAATAATTGTAAATATTAAGTAAAATATAAAACTTTTTTTAAAGTTAGAAATCTCACTAATATCTATATCTTTTAATTTTTTGACCAAAATTATATAAGCTATATTTTCATTTTTGTTATTTGTTATTTTATAATTGAAAATAAAATTATCATCTATAAGTAAAAAATTATTTAGATTAATAATTTTTTCAATATCATATTTTTCAATAGTTTTTACTAAACTTTCTGTTTCATCTAAATTTGCAATATAATACTCATCTAAAAATTTTTTTGAAAAAGGGTGAGTTAATTTTTTATAAAATCTTTTATCTGCCAAAATTAAAACATCCATATTAGACTCTTTTAAAATCCTAGAAATAGAGTTAAAATGTGTAATTACCTCAAAAATACCTATAAAACTATTTTTATCAAAAATTGGAACCATTGATTTAAATGTCATATCATATTTACCAACACTAATAGTTGACTGGTTTTTTTGGTTTTTTAGTATATTTTGAACATCATATCTAAATAGAAGAGAATCACCTTTCTCTTTACTCCAGCTTCTATAGAGACTTTTTCCCTCTTTATCCATAATTTGAAACCATACATTTTTAAATTTTGTTTCTTCTCTTAGTTCTAAAGATAAATTTTCAAAATCTAGAAGAGTAAAATCTTTGCTTATTATAAAATTTTTAATATTTTCTGATTTTGCTAGGGCTATGGAAAATGATTGTGTTGCATTTTTTTTATCTTCAATTAAAAAATCAATATTTTTGCTTAATTGATTAGATAGAAGTTCATATTTATTTTTTAAAAGTCTTTGTTCTTCTTTATTTATGTAACTATATGAGCTTATAAAAAAGACAAAAACTACTAATATAGATATGAAAAGGTAAAGTGATAATTTTTTTTTGTTCATTTTCCCTCTCTTTGTTAGGAAATTGTATCATTTTATTAATAAAATTAAATTAGAAAATATATTTATTCATAAATTAATTTTTTTTTGATAGAATTGCCAAATGATAAAAAGATACCCTACAAAAAAAATATATGTTGGAAATGTTGCAATAGGTGGTGATGCACCAATTTCGGTTCAGTCAATGACATACACTAAAACTTCAGATATTGAAGCTACAGTTGAGCAAATTAGGCAACTGCATTTTGCAGGTGCTGATATAGTAAGAGTCGCAGTACCTGATATGGAGGCAGCACTTGCACTTAAATCTATAAAAGAACAAACATCTTTGCCTTTGGTAGCTGATATTCATTTTAACTATAAATTAGCATTAATAGCTGCTGAAAGTGTTGATTGTATAAGATTAAATCCGGGTAATATTGGAAGTAAAGATAGAGTTAGGGAGGTTGTTAAAGCTTGTAAAGAGCGAAATCTTCCAATTCGTATTGGAGTTAATTGTGGAAGCTTAGAAAAGGAGTTTGAGGATAAATATGGGCAAACTCCAAAAGGTATGGTGGCAAGTGCAGATTATAATATTAAGTTTTTAGAAGATTTAGGATTTACTGATATTAAAGTTTCTCTAAAAGCTAGTGATGTTCAAAGAACTGTTCAAGCATATAGAGAGCTTAGACCTATGAATAATTATCCTTTTCACTTGGGTGTTACAGAAGCTGGAACACTATTTCACTCAACAATTAAATCATCAATTGCTTTAGGATCTTTACTTCTTGATGGTATTGGTGATACTATGAGAATATCTATTACAGGTGAGCTTGAAAAAGAGATAGAGGTTGGTCGTGCTATTTTAAAAGATGCAGGACTTACAAAAGAGGGATTAAATATAATCTCTTGTCCCACATGTGGAAGAATAGAGGCTGATTTAGTTAGTGCCGTGGCACTTGTTGAAGAGAAAACAAAACATATAAAAACACCACTAAATATCTCTGTTATGGGATGTGTTGTAAATGCTTTAGGTGAAGCAAAATCAGCTGATGTTGCTATTGCTTATGGAAAAGGAAGTGGACTTATCATCAAAAAAGGTGAAACAATAGCTAAACTTCCAACAGAAGAGCTTCTTGATAGATTTTTAGAAGAGGTTGAAAAAGAGGTTGAAGCACAAAAAGAGGTTTAATCCTCTTTTTAGTTTTTGATTACGTGCTTAATAATTTTTAAAACAGTTTGAAAAAAACCTAAAGGTTGAGCTGTCCCTTCCCAATATTGTAATCCTCTTTGTTGTAGTTTTTCATTTTGAAAAAATGAAATCATTTTATCGCACATAAAAGTTGATGATAAAAATATTTTTTGCATAGTTTTGAAAAACTTAAATCTTTTTCTATATTTTTTATTCCAGTTTATCTCGTAGTTTTCAGGTTTATTTTCTATAATTGCATCTGCTAAAACAGAAGCTGATTGCATTACATAATAAATTCCCTCATAAGAAAAAGGTAAAACCTGTCCTGCTGCATCTCCTAATAAAAATACTCTATCTTCATAAAGTAGTGAACCATCATTCCAAGTTGGAATATAAAAACCTTTTACTTTTGTATCATCATTTGGGGCAACTCTATCTTTAAAGTTTTTAAATAAAGTATCTGTATCAACACCCTCTTTAAATACAGAACCAACTGAAAGCTTATCACCATGGGGGAAAACCCAAGCATACTCATTTGGTGCAAACTCTTCTCCAAAATAAAACTCACACTTATCAATATCTTTTTTTGGTATATTTGCATAAATAGTAAGTATCTTTTCTTGGTTTGATTGGGATAATTGTTTTCTTACAGTTGATGTAACTCCATCAGCTCCAACTAAATAGTGTGATTTAATGATTTTTGTTTCATTATTGATTTTTACATATGAATAAACAAATTCATCTTTTCTCTCAAATTTTAAAAATCTTCCAAATAGTAATTCAGAACCCTCTTTTTTAGCTAAATCTCTGTTTAATTTGTCGAAATCTTTTCTTAATACTATTGAGATTGGTGTTTTTGATAGATTTACTGAAACTTTTTTATTTGGTGAAAAAAGATCAAATTTTGTAATTCTTTTTGATTCTATCTCTTTGGGAATATCGAACTCTTCATAAACAATTGATTTTATTCCTCCACCGCATGGTTTATCATAATTATCATTTTTCTCAATTAAAATATTTGAAATATTGTTTTTAGATAGTTTTCTAGCTAGTGTAGAACCAGCTGGTCCACCACCAATAATAAGAGTGTTTGTTTCTAAATCAAAATGCATAAATTTTCCTAAAATAATATTGAAAGGTATTTTATCTTTAAACTTATAATATAAAGTTAAAATTATATATACATTGGATAAAATGGCCACTTTAAACTTATGGAGAAATGATGGATAGCATATATAGTATTAATATAGAGAGAGCAGTTTTAAGTTCAATTTTATTTAACCCAGATGAGATTGAAGATGTATTAGGAATATTGAAACCAAAAGATTTTTATTTGCCTGCTCACCAAAAAATATTTGCTGTTATGGAAAAACTTCATAATGATGATATGCCAATTGATGAAGAGTTTATTAGAAGAAGAGTTGACCAAAAAGAGGTTGATGATAATATTTTAATAGAGATACTCTCAGCTAATCCAATAACAAACACTTTAGCTTATGTAAAAGAGATAAAAGATGGAAGTGTAAAAAGAGAGTTAGCAACACTTGCTACAACTATTAAAAAAGTTGCTATTGAAGATGATATAGCAGCCGCTGAAGCTGTTGATACTGTTCAAAATGAGTTATATAAAATCACAACAGATTCAGCTTCAAGTGAATTAAAAGATATCCATGAAATAACAGACGACACCTTATCTTATATAAAAAGAATGAAAGAGCTTGGTGGAAAACATCTAATAGGTGAAACAACTGGATTTTATGATTTAGATAAAAGAACAACAGGGTTTAATGAAGGGGATTTGATAATAATTGCAGCAAGGCCTGCTATGGGAAAATGTTTAGGTCGTGGTACAAAAGTCTTAATGTATGATGGAAGTTTGAAAAAAGTTGAAGATGTAAAGGTTGGAGATCAACTTATGGGAGATGATTCGACTCCTAGAAATGTTCTATCAACTACAACAGGTAGAGAACAAATGTATTGGATAAGACAAAATAAAGCAATTGATTATAGAGTTAATGAATCCCATATTTTGTCATTAAAAAGAAGTCGTAATGAAAGTTATCATAAAAATGGGGATATTCTAAATATCAATGTTAAAGAGTATTTAGAAAAAAGTGATAAGTTTAAAAGTAATTATAAAGGGTATAAAGTAGCTGTAAACTTTGAAGAAAAAGAGCTAAATATAGAAGCATATTTTTTAGGAGTTTGGCTAGGAGATGGTGCTAGTAGAAAAGTTTCAATTTATACGGAAGATGAAGAAGTAGTTGATTATCTCAATAATTATGCTAATAGATTGGATTTAACGGTGAGAGAGTACAAGGCCCATGGAAAGTGTCCTGAATACTCTATTACAAATGGAAAACAAATTGATGGTAAAACTGCTTTCTCTTTACAAAAACTATTAAGAGATGAAAATTTAATTGAAAATAAACATATTCCTGAAAATTATTTGATTAATAGTGAAAAGATTAGATTAGAACTTTTAGCAGGTTTAATAGATAGTGATGGCCATTATGATGAACAAGCTAATGGATATGAAATAACTCAAAAAGATTATAAATTAGCTAATCAGATTAAATTTTTATGTGATACTTTAGGATTTAGGACTTCATTAATAAGTAAAAAAGCTGCTATAAAAGAGATTGATTTTGAAAGTGAAGTTTATAGAGTTAGAATTTTTGGTGATATAGACAAGACTCCTGTAAAAATTGAGAGAAAAAAAGCTAAAAAATGGACTTGTAACAGAACTTGGAATCAAACAGGTATAAGTGTTGAAAAAGATATTGTTGATGAATATTTTGGATTTGTAATTGATGGAAATAAACTTTTTTTACTTGAAGATATGACAGTAACTCATAACACCGCACTCGTTCTTAATATGGCCCTAAAAAACGTTGAAGCTGGAAAAGGTGTTATATTTTTCTCACTTGAAATGCCAGCTGAACAATTAATGCTAAGAATGTTAGCTGCTAAAACTTCAATACCCTTACAAAATCTAAGAAAAGGTGATTTAGATGACCAACAATGGTCAAACTTAAGTGCTGCTTTTGAGGATTTAAATAAGAAAAAACTATTTGTTGATGATGGTGGAAGTGTTAATATTAATCAACTTCGTGCAAGGGTTAGGAAACTAGCACAAAGGGAAGAGAATAATATCTCTATGGTTGTAATTGATTATTTACAACTTATGCAAGGTACTGGAAATAAAGATAGACATCAAGAGGTTTCTGATATTTCAAGGGGTTTAAAAATGCTTGCAAGGGAGATGAAAATTCCAATTATTGCCTTGTCTCAGTTAAATAGGGGAGTTGAAAGCAGACCTGATAAAAGACCAATGTTAAGTGACTTAAGGGAATCAGGTGCCATCGAGCAAGATGCTGATATTATTATGTTTGTATATAGAGATGATGTTTATAAAGAGAGAGATGAAGCTAGAAAAGAGAAAGAAGCAAAAGATAAGGGTGAGGATTATAAATCAACTTTTCAAAATAAGCCAATAGAAGAGGCTGAGGTAATTATAGGTAAACAAAGAAATGGACCAATTGGTACTGTAAAACTTGATTTCCATAAAGCACTTACCAAATTTGTGGATAAAGAGCATAGTGGTGAAGCACCAATTGAAATAGTATTTGAAACTGTTGCTGATGTTCAAAAAGAGACAAATATTGATATGCCAAATATTTTATAAGGAGATATTTTGTTAAAAATAGTTGATATAGAAAAGATAAAAAATATTGCTCTAGAAGCTAGTGTTGTGATTATGGAAATCTATAATAAAGATTTTTCTGTAGAGTATAAAGATGATAAATCACCTTTAACTGAAGCTGATTTAAAATCAAATGAGATTATTTGTAATAGTCTAAAAGAGCTTTATCCAAATATTCCAATTATGTCTGAAGAGAATAAGCAAACTCCATATAAGCAAAGAAAAGATTGGGAATATTACTTTTGTGTAGACCCAATAGATGGTACAAAAGAGTTTGTTAAGAAAAATGGTGAGTTTACTATAAATATTGCTTTGATGGAAAATAATATTCCAGTTTTAGGTGTGGTTTATGCTCCAGCAATTAATACAATGTATAGTGCTAAGAAAGGTGAAGGTGCTTTTAAAAATAGTACTAAACTTCCAATAAAAAGAGATGATGAAAAATATATAATAGTTGCTAGCAAATCTCATATGTCAGAAAAGACTCAAGAATATATTGATAGTATAAATACATCAAAAGATAAAGAGTTGATTTCAATGGGAAGCTCACTAAAACTTTGTTTAGTAGCTGAGGGAAGTGCTGATTGTTATCCAAGAATTGCTCCAACAATGGAGTGGGATACGGCTGCTGCTGATGCTATTGTTAGGGAATCAGGAAAGATGACTTATCAGTTTGAAACATCTTTGCCTATAGTTTATAATAAAATGGATTTGTTAAATCCTAATTTTTTAGTGAAATAAGTACTTAATTTTATAAAAAGAGTTTAAATGACATATGATTTTTGGTGTGATTATAAGTTTATTCCTTATGAATTGGTTTTAAAATTTGATGTAAGATTACATAATGTAATTAAAAAGTTAGAGAATTTTTTTAAAGATGTAAAAATTAACTCCTATGAAGATGAAAAAATTATATTTTATATTGCTGGTTCTTGTATTAAAGCAGATACCTTTAGGGATATTGATGTTTTTTTTCCTACAAAAGATATCTTAAATAAGGTATGTAAAAATATAAATAAAGAGTATTTTCTTTATGAAAACAATGCAAATACCTATAAATATGATGATGATATTATTCAGATTGTTTATAGGGAAAAGTTTTTAAATCAAAATATTTCATATATTGTTGATATATTTGATTTTTACTCTACGAAAATTGCTTTTAAATGTGAACTTGATACAAATAATTTCTCTATTAAAGTTCTTCAATCAGATATTAGAGAGGAGTTTATAAGTTATTTATTAACCAAACGAAACTCTTTAACAAGAGTTAATATTAATCCTTTTGTATCACTTCAAAGGGCAATTAATTTTTTAAAAAGAGGTGATGATATACCCTTTTCTGTTTTTTTAAATATATGTTCAAAAATATGTGAAATTGATAAAAATGATAGTATTGAAAAATATTTAGAGAGATTACAAGGTGATGATGAAAAGCTAGAAGAGATAAAGGAATCAATAATAGAATTTATGAAAATTTACAAAAGCAAGTAACTAACTATATTATAAATAAATAATAAATTTTCTTACTATAAAAGAAAACATTCAAAAAAATGATGATATAATTTCTTTAATTATATATTAAAGGATTAATCATGAACAAAAAAAGTGCATTTTCTCTATTAGAGTTAATATTTGCAATTGTAATTATAGGTGTTATAGCAAGTGTTGCTATTCCAAAGTTTATGGACACAAAAGCAGATGCTGAGGCTGCTACAATTAAACAGGATATTAGTACAATCGTTAGTTCTGTTAGGTCTTATGTGATGGTTGGAAATACGTTTTCTGATTTCGATTCAGTTTTAACACTAAATAAAAACACTTGGACGGGTTCTGATACAGCTACAATTAAATCTACAGATACTGACGAATGTGTTACAATAGCAATTGCTGATGATAAGCTTAATATTACAGTTGCTGATGCTGAAGCAGGAACAATTTGTGAAAAACTTGTTGCTCTTGGAGTAGCTACTACAGAGTATGAATTAAATTAAAATTAGGATAAAGATGCAAAAAGCAGTTTTTTTAGACCGTGATGGTGTTATAAATATTGAAAAAGATTATTTATATAAAGTAGAGGATTTTGAGTTTATTGATGGTGTTTTTGAAGCTTTAAGAATGTTTCAAAAAGATGGATTTAAACTTTTTATTATAACTAATCAATCAGGTATTGGAAGAGATTATTACTCAAAAGAGGATTTTCTTAAATTAACATCTTGGATGATTGGAGAGTTTAATAAAAGAGATATTATTATCTCTCAAGTTGAATATTGTCCCCATGGTCCTGAAGATAACTGTTTTTGTAGAAAACCAAAAATTGGAATGATAGAAAATATCTTAAAAAATCACAAGATTGACTTGGAAAACTCTTGGTTAATTGGTGATAAGAGTTCTGATATTAAGTGTGCTATTAATGCAAAAATAGGAAATACAATTCAAGTGAAATCAGGTCATAGTTTTGATGAAAAAAGTTCACTTGCTGATTTTGTTTGCAATTCAATTAAAGATGCGTCTACAAAAATTATTCCTTTTTCCTAATTCTTAAAAATGAGGCAAATTTTGGTTTGCCATTTTTTGTGAAATCATAATATTTAAAAGTAACTATTTCACCAATTTTAGGTGGATTTTCCCTATTCTTTTTTGAAAAACCATTTCCTAAATTAAATATAACTCCATTTTGTAATTTTAAGACTAAACTTTTCATTTTTTCATTATTATAATTAATATTAATTATTTCACCCTCCATATCATAAAATTTTTTTACTTTTAAGGAGTTTGCATTTCTTCCATTGATATAGGATAAATTAGGATTTTTTATAATTACACCTTCACCTTTTTTTAATAAAATCTCTTCTAAAAACTCATCTAACATAGCTTTATTTTTGCATTTTATTTGTTTAATTACTTTTGCATTTTTATTATCATGCATTAAAAACCAATTTTCTACTTTTTTTAATCTTTCTTGAAAATTTCCACTGGAATTTGGGGCTTCAAAAATATTATAAGTAATTTCACTCCATTTTGAAGATGGAACTTTATCTAAAACTATCGATTGAATATTTTCAAAATCATCCCTTTTACTCCATAATTCACCATCTAAAGGAAAAGGTGGGAAATTTTTAGTGAAATTTTCTGGACTATAAATTTTATTTCCATTTTTTGTTAATAACTCTTTCCCATTCCAATATGCTCTAATTCCATCAAGTTTTTCGCTCATAAGCCAATTATTAATTTCTTGATTTTGATAAGTTTTTGGTTTATCTAATTCAAGTGATAAAACTAAATTGAATAAAATAATAAGAAATAATAAAATACGCATAAATATCCTAATAAATAATTTAAAATATTATATTGTAAATTGTATAATTTTATTATAAAATCGTAATTTTTATTTGGATAAAATAATTGCTATTTATGAAAAGTAGGTAAATATGAAATATACAGAATATAATTTTAACAATAAAACAATTTTAATAACAGGTGCCGCAGGATTTATAGGCTCTAATTTATGCTTCTATTTTCAAGAAAATTTTCCTAAATCAAATATTATTGCCCTTGATACTTTTAGAAGTGGTGAGACATTAAGCAATGGAAATTTAAAATCTTTTGGACACTATAAAAATCTTTTAGGTTTTAAAGGTAAAGTCATAAGTGGTGATATAAATGATGAAACTATTTTAATGAAAATAGATGATGAATATAGTTTAGATTTTATTTTTCACCAAGCAGCAATCTCTGATACAACAGCAAGTGAGCAAGATTTGATGATAAAAACAAATGTAAATGCTTATGAGGATTTACTAAAACTTGCAATAAAACATGAAGCAAATATGGTTTATGCAAGTAGTGCAGCAACTTATGGAAATGCTCCTAGCCCACAAACTGTTGGATGTGAAAATCCTGGAAATGTTTACGGATTTAGTAAACTTATGATGGATAATATTACAAATAAATATTTAAAAGATAATCTCAATATCTCTATTGTAGGATTAAGATATTTTAATGTTTATGGACCAAGAGAGTTTTATAAAAATAAAACAGCTTCAACTGTAGTTCAGTTTGGACATCAAATATTAGCTGGTAAAACACCAAAACTATTTGAAAATAGTGATAAAATTTTAAGAGACTTTATATATATTGAAGATATTATACAAGCAAATATAAAAGCAGCAACTACAAAATATAGTGGAATATACAATATTGGAACAGGAAAAGCTAGGTCTTTTCAAGATATTGCAGATATCTTACAAAAAGAGTTAGGTACAAATTTAGGGACTGAGTATATTCCAAATCCATTTGTTGGTCAATATCAGTTTCACACTGAAGCTAATATTGAAGAGAGTAGGAAATATTTAGGCTATGAGCCAAGATTTGAAATGGAAGATGGAATAAAAGCTTATATTGAAGAGATAAAAAGATTATATGATACGGAGGTTAAATAATGGAAAGAATTTTACAAAATGACAAAAATCCAAATATATTAGTAATTGGTGATTTAATGGTTGACCACTATTTGTGGGGAACGTGTGACAGAATATCTCCTGAAGCTCCTGTTCAAGTTATTGATGTACAAAAAGAGACAAAAGTTTTAGGTGGTGCTGGTAATGTTATAAATAACCTTTTAAGTCTTGGTGCTGAG
>CBFIGT010000046.1:0-16498 GCA_965662175.1 Arcobacter sp.
AGTTACTTTTGGAAATACAGTTTTAAAAGGTAATGCTACAAAAATTAGAACACTATATAAAGATAAGATATTAGCAGGGTTTGCTGGTAGTACAGCTGATGCTTTTAATCTTTTTGATATGTTTGAAGCTCACTTAGAGAATACTAAAGGTGATTTATTAAAAGCTGTTGTTGCATTTTCTAAAGAGTGGAGAAAAGATAAAGTTCTTAGACGACTTGAAGCTATGATGATTGTATTAAATAAAGAGCATATTTTTATTTTAAGTGGAACAGGTGATGTTGTTGAACCTGAAGATGGAATGATAGCTTCTATTGGAAGTGGTGGAAACTTTGCCATTTCAGCAGCTAGAGCATTGCAAAAACACTCAAATTTGGATCCTGAAGATTTAGTAAAAGAGTCATTGATGATTGCAGGTGAATTATGTATTTATACAAATCAAAATATAAAATTATTAAAAATTGAGGATTAAAAGAGATGGATTTAACTCCTAAAGAGATTGTAAAATATTTAGATGATTATATTATAGGTCAAAATGATGCAAAAAAAACAATTGCATTAGCACTTAGAAATAGATATAGAAGAATGCAACTTGAACCAAAAATTCAAGAAGAGATAATGCCTAAAAATATCCTTATGATAGGAAGTACAGGTGTTGGTAAAACTGAAATAGCTAGAAGATTAGCAAAAATGATGAGTTTACCATTTGTAAAAGTTGAAGCTAGTAAATATACAGAAGTTGGATTTGTAGGTCGTGATGTTGAGTCTATGATTAGAGATTTAGTTTTTGCTTCTGTTGATATGGTAACAAAAGAGTATGAAGAGAAGATACAAGATGGAATAGAGCAAGAGATAAATAGACAGATTATTGAAAAACTAGTTCCTCCTTTACCTCAAACTGCAAGTGAAAGCACAAAAGAGTCTTTTATTAAAACATATAACAAAATGGAAGAAAAACTATTAGCAGGTGAGTTAGATGAAAAGATAATTGAAATAGAGCTTCCAAAAAAAGCTCATGTTGAGGTTATTGATTCTTCATTTCCTATTGATATGACATCTATGCAAGAGAGTCTTAATAATATGTTAGGTTCACTTAATAAAGATAAAATAAAAAAAGAAGTAAAAATAAAAGATGCAAAAAAACTTCTTAGAAATGGTGCTAGTGAAAAACTTTTAGATCATGAATCAATTAAACATGAAGCTATAAAAAGAGCTGAAAATGGTGGAATAATATTCTTAGATGAGATTGATAAAATAGCATCAGGAAAAGGTAATGGAGCAAATCAAGACCCAAGTAAAGAGGGTGTTCAAAGGGATTTATTACCAATAGTTGAGGGAAGTAGTGTTCAAACTAAATTTGGGCAAGTTAAAACTGACCATATACTATTTATAGCAGCTGGAGCTTTCCATGTTTCAAAACCAAGCGATTTATTACCTGAGCTTCAAGGAAGATTTCCTTTAAGAGTTGAATTAAGTTCACTTGATGAAGAGGCACTTTATAAAATATTAACAAATACTAAAAACTCACTTCTAAAGCAGTATAAAGCTCTTTTAAAAGTTGAAGATGTTACTTTAGAGTTTGATGATGAAGCTATTAGGTCTTTTGCTCACTTATCAGTTACAGCTAATCAAAAAGCTGAAGATATAGGTGCTAGAAGATTACATACTGTTATTGAAAAAGTTATTGAAGATATTAGTTTTAATGCTGATGAGAGAAAAGGTGAGACTGTAGTTATAACTAAAGAATTAGTTGAAGAAAAATTAACTGATTTAGTTAAAGATGAAGATACTGCAAGATATATCTTGTAGTTTTTTTCTTTTTTAGATAAAATAATTAAACTAAGAACGAACAAGGTGATTAATATGAAAATAGTAACTTTTTGTGAAATTGATAATTCGATTTTTAACTCTAATCATGAAGTTGAATATTTTGAAAACTGTAGCGGGGAAGCTGATATAGCTTTGTTGGACATAAACTCTATATTTGATTTTGAAGAGAATAAACATACAAATTGCAAAGATAAATTTGTCTCAATTGCACTTATTGATGATGAAGATGATTATGATGCATTTAAAAACTTTGGAATAGATGCTTGGATTAAACATGAAGATATTTCAAAAATAAATGAATTATTGGATATTTTGAAGAAAAGGTTTTTATCATAATTTTAGATACTCACTGTCACCTTGACAACAAACAATATTATGAAGATGTTGATGAGGTAATAAATCGAGCACTTGAAAATGGTGTTAAAGGTTTTTTAATACCAGGTGCTGATTTTGAAGATTTACCTCAAGCTATTAGATTAGCTGAAAAATACAAAGAAGTTTTTTTCTCAGTTGGTATTCATCCTTATGATGCATCATCTTATGATGAAGCTGTTATGGAAAAATATGTTAATCATCCTAAATGTATAGCAATAGGTGAGTGTGGATTAGATTATTATCGTTTACCTGAAGATGAAGCTGAAAAAATTGCAGAAAAAAAGCTACAAAAAGAGGTTTTTATTTCTCAAATTGAGTTTGCTAAAAAAGTAAAAAAACCACTTATTGTTCATATTAGAGATGCCTCAAATGATTCAAGAGAGATTTTAGAAAAATATAAAGCTAGTGAGGTTGGTGGAGTATTGCACTGTTATAATGCTAGTGAACATCTATTACCTCTATCTAATCATGGATTTTATTTTGGAATTGGTGGAGTTTTAACATTTAAAAATGCTAAAAAGCTAGTAGAGGTTTTACCTAAAATTCCATTAAATAAACTATTAATAGAAACAGATGCTCCATATTTAACTCCACATCCCCATCGTGGAAAAAGAAATGAACCTTTTTATACAACTTTTGTATCTCAAAAAATCTCTGAACTTTTAGATTTAGATAATCAAGAGGTCCAAAAAATAACCACAATTAACGCTCAAAAATTGTTTAAAGAGTTTTCTAGCATAATTTAGATAAAATCTTACCTATTTATTAAATTATAGGATTATGGATTGATTAAATTATTGTTATTGATAACTCTTTTTACGCTTAATAGTTTTGCTTCATTAATAGGAAGTAACTTTTCACAAAGGGATTTACAAGTTTTAAAAGAGCTTGATATTGACCCCTCTTACATAACTGATTACAAACTTCAAAAAACTTATAACAGATATCTTTTAAATACTCAAGATAGATATGTAAATAAGTTTAATAAGGCTTCACTATTTGTACCAAAGGTAAAAGAGATTTTAAGAGAAGAGGGTTTACCTGAAACTTTTCTTTATTTAGCAATGGCTGAATCTAACTTTACTATTGATGCAAAATCAAGAGTAAGAGCTACAGGAATGTGGCAATTTATGTCTCAAACAGCTAAAAATCTAGGTTTAAAAAATGACCTTTATGTTGATGAAAGAATGGATATTGTTAAGTCAACTAAGGCAGCAACTAAATACTTAAAATATTTACATACACAGTTTGATAAATGGTATTTAGCAGCTATTGCATATAATTGTGGTCAAGGTAGAGTAATTGAAGCAATTACTAGAGCTACAATTGATATGTATGAAAAAGAGTATGGATTAAAAAACGATAAGTCAAAAGAGATAAAAGAGTATAGAAAAACAATATCAGCTTATACAAGAAAAAGAGTAAGATTTTCAGAGCTTAATAAGATTTATAATGAGATTTTAACGTGGGATGTAAAACCTGATATTTATGAACTATTAATTGAGCAAAAAAATCTAAGAAGACAATATTTACCTGTTGAGAGTAGAAATTATATTAGAAAAATCATATCTTTAGCTATGATGAATAATCAAAGTTTTATAACAGAAAATGACCACTCTCATATTAGAAATATAGGATTAACATCTCCTATTGCTACTGTTAATGTAAAGGGTGGTTTACACTTAAAAAATATTGCTGAAGCTATTGGTATGGAGTATAGAGATTTAAAAATGCTAAATAAGCATATTGTTAGAAATATTATTCCAACATATGATGATGAATATCATATTTATATTCCTTATAGTAGATTATCAAGATTTAATTTAAATAAAATGAATATTGCTCCAACTAGATATAAAGTTCATATTGTACAAAGTGGAGACACACTTTATGGAATTGGGAAAAAATATGGAATTTCACACAAAGCAATTAAAAGTTTTAATAAATTAAAATCTAGTAATTTATCTTTAAGACAAAAACTTGTTATTCCTTTTGTTGAGGGAAGTGAACTAACTACAAAAAACTATTATGTAAAAAGTGGAGATACACTTTTATCAATTGCAAAAATGCATAGAGTTGAGTTAGAGAAATTAATGAGTGATAATAATTTAAAAAATGCTTTAATTAAAAAAGGAGATAAACTTGTTATTACATTTAGATAAGATATTAAAAACATCTCTAGTTGTAGCTTCAGTTTCACTTTTTTCGGGATGTTTTTCTTCTTCAAAAAATTATAATTATGGTGGAGTTTTTGCACCAAAAGATAGAAGTTCAATACATGTACCTGAACAAAAAATAAAAAACTCAGAAGCTATGCATAGGGCAACTATGAGACCATATCAAGTATTTGGGAAGTGGTATTATCCAACTTTAGCAAAAGTTGGTGATACTCAAGTTGGTATTTCATCTTGGTATGGACCTAAATTTCATGCTAAAACAACTTCAAATGGTGAAATATATAATATGTATAAAGCAACAGCAGCACATAAAACTTTACCTATGAATACAATGCTTAAAGTTGAAAACTTAGAGAATGGAAAATCAACTATTGTAAGAATAAATGATAGAGGTCCTTTTGTAGGAAGTAGAATTATAGATTTATCAAATAAAGCAGCACGTGATATAGATATGGTTGCAAAAGGAACAGCAAAAGTTAAAATTACTGTTTTAGGTTTTCATGCTAAAATTGCCCAAACTAAAGAGGAAAAAGAGGAAGTTGCTAGTGTTGGTAAATACTATTTACAAGTTGGTGCTTTTAGTAAATATGATGGTGCTTTAATTACAAAAAATAGATTTAAAATGATGCTTGGTTCTGAATATGATGTTATAATAAAAAAAGGTTTTTCAAACGACAAAAGTATTAATAGAGTTTGGATTAGTGGATTTAGATCAGAAGAAGAGATTAAAGACTTTAAAGAGAAAAACTCTTTAGATAGTGCTATGATAATCGCAGAATAATAGGATATATAAAATGGCAGAAATCAGTAGAAAAACAAAAGAAACAGATATAAATTGTAAGATTGATATAAATGGTACTGGTAAATCAAATATAAACACAGGTGTAGGTTTTTTTGACCATATGTTAGAAGCCTTATCAAAACATAGTGGAATTGATATTGATTTAACATGTAAAGGTGATTTACATATAGATGCTCACCATACTGTTGAGGATTGTGGGATTGTTTTAGGAAAAGCTTTAAAACAAGATATTTTTCCAATACAAGCTGTTGAAAGATATGGAAATGCAACTGTTGTTATGGATGAAGCATCTACAACTTGTGCCTTAGATTTATCAAATAGACCATATTTAGTTTATGAGGTAAATGTTAGTGGAAAAGTAGGGGATTTTGATGTGGAGTTAGCTGAAGAGTTTTTCCATGCAGTTGCTGGAAATGCTGGCTTAACAGTACATATTATCCAAGATAGAGGAAGAAATAAACATCATATATTAGAAGCTAGTTTCAAAGCCTTTGCAGTTGCATTAAGAAGAGCAATGGCAAGAAATGAAAAACTAGGAGTTCCTAGTACAAAAGGTGTTTTATGATTGAGTTAATTGTTCTTGATGTTGATGGAACATTAACTGATGGTAAAATTATTTATACAAACAGTGGTGATGAAATAAAAGAGTTTGATGTATCAGATGGTTTAGCAATTGCTGTTTGGACAAAACAGTTTGGTAAAAAAGCAGCTATTATTACAGGTAGAAACTCAACACTAATTGAAAGAAGAGCAAAAGAGTTAGGTATTGGGCATCTTTATCAAGGTGTTCATAACAAAGATGAAGTTTTAGAAAATATTTTAAAAGAAGAGAATATATCTTGGCATCAAGTGGCTGCTATTGGTGATGATTTAAATGATTATAAAATGTTAAAAAAAGCAGGACTTTCATTTACTCCACAAAATGGTTCAAAATATATTAAAGAGATAGTTAATGTAGTTTGCCAAAAAAAAGGTGGAGAGGGTGCTGTTCGTGAGATGATGGAGTATATTTTTAAAGATGATGGCTTAGAAGAGGAGTTTTTAAAACTATGGCAATAAAATATTTTGCTTATTCATTGTTTACTATTGCTTTTTTTTCTATGATTGTTACTATTGATGAAGAGAGTAGCAGCAGTGTAAAAAAAGAGAAAGCACAAATTGTTTTTGACAATTCAACACTTTATACAATGAGTACACAAAATATTGATAGAATTGTAAACTCTACAAAGGCATTAAAATATAAAAATAGAGATGTAATGTATGATGGGAAAATTATCTTAAGAGCAAAAGATAATAGAACTGATTATATAGAATCAGATGTAATAATAAAAAGAAAAGATGATTATAAATTTTTGAATAATGTAAAATATAATAAAGAGAATGATATTACTTTAAATACAAACGAACTTTTTTATAATACAAAAACAAAAATAGCAAAAAATAGTAAACCTTTTGATGGTTATTATTATGAGCATAAAATAAAAGGGACTAATTTATATTTAGATACAACAAAATCTATATTTAAGTCTGAAAAATCACATTTTGAAATTGAATTAACTAGTAAATAAAGGTAAATAATGAGAATTTTTTTAATATTGAGTTTAAGTATATGTTTTATGTTTGCAGAGAAATTAATTATTGATGCAAAAAAGTTTGAAGCTTATGATGAAAAAGGTTTATCTGTATTTACAGGTAATGTAAAAATGCTAAAAGAAAAAGATGAATTAGAATCAGATAGATTAGAGATATATTTAAGTAAGAAAGTAGCTGATAAAAAAAGAGAAGCCTTAAAATATATTGCATTAGGTAATGTTAAATTTAAAGTAAAAACAGCTAATAAATTTTATGAGGGAAAAGGGGATAAAGTAGTTTATGACCCTAAAAAAATGCAATATGAAATTACAGGAAATGGATTTCTAAAAGAGGTAACTGAAGATAAAAAACTATATGGTGATAAAATTTTTATTAATCAACTAACAGGTGAAGCAAAAGTAAGTGGAACTAAAAATAAACCTGTAAGGTTTATAATTGATTTAGGAGAGAGTAAAAGTGATACTCCAAAAGAGAGTAAAACAGAGGACAAAAAATGAGAATAATTGAAGCTACTTTTATGCAATCAGCCCAAAGTATAGCTGATTCTCCAAGTCCTGATGTTGCAGAGATTGCTTTTTTAGGTAGAAGTAATGTGGGTAAAAGTTCACTTTTAAATACATTAACAAATAGAAAAGGTTTAGCAAAATCATCATCAACACCTGGAAAAACCCAGTTAATAAACTACTTTAATATCAAGTTTAAAACAGATGAAGAGAATGATATGCCTGAGCATTTATTTGCTAGATTTGTGGATTTACCAGGTTTTGGATATGCAAGAGTTTCAAAAAGTTTAAAAGCTGAATGGAATAGAAACTTAACAAACTATTTAGAACAAAGACCAAATTTACAAATCTTTGTACACTTAATAGATGCACGACATCCTGATTTAGAGATTGATAAAAATGTTGATGATTTTTTAAAGACTTTTAAAAGAGGTGATCAAATTATTATTAATGCTTTTACAAAAACAGATAAATTAAAACAAAATGATTTACAAAAATTAAAAAGAGCATACCCAGATGGAATTTTCATCTCTAATTTGAAAAAGAGAGGAATAATAGACCTTCAAAATAGAATTACAGGATATTTATTTGGAAATTAGATTTTATAAACCAACAACTAAAGATATAGTATCAATGCAAGCTTTAGTAAAAGGTGAAGTTGATAAGGGTACTATTTTACTTCGAACTGAGGATGAAATGGCAAATACTATTAGGTCATATACAGTTGTTGAAGTTGATGGGATTATGGCTGGATTTGTGGCAACGCACATACACTCTATTAGATTAGCTGAAGTTAGAAGTTTAATTGTAGCAAAAGAGTATAGAAGATTAAAGCTTGGTAAGCAGTTGGTTGAAGCTTGTATTAAAGAGGCTAGATTTTATGGTCTTGAACAGCTTTTATCTTTGACTTATGAGGCTGAATTCTTTAGAACTTGTGGTTTTAGAGTTATTGAAAAAGAGCAAATCCCTGAACATAAGATTTGGGCTGATTGTATTAGATGTAAGCATTTCCCCGTTTGTGAGGAGATTGCTATGGTTTACGATTTATAAAAAAACTAAAACTCTATAAAATAGCTTTTATAGAGTTTTTAATTATTACAGGTACAAAAAACATTGATACAATATAAGAGATTAATGTTCCTCCAATAAGTGCCACTCCTAATCCTCCAAAAACAGCATCAGTTGCTAGTAGTGAACTTGCGAATACCATTGTTAGAACTGTTAAGATAATTGGTTTTGACCTTGTTGCTGTGGCTTGTGCTATGGCTTTGTTTATTTGCATTTTCTCTTCAACAATTAACTGTTTTGAAAAATCTATAATTAAAGTAGAGTTTCTTGAGTTAATACCAATAAGTCCAATAAATCCAATAAGAGATGTGGCTGTTAAATAAAAAGTATCTGTTGTAAAAATATCCATAATAAAATGGGCAAAAATAACCCCTATAATAGAGATAAAGCTTGATAATACAATTCCCCCTGATAGGGCGAAGCTTTTATAATATACAACCATTAAAAAGAAGATTAAAACTAAGGCTATAATAAAAGCTCCACCTAAATCAATAAAAGTATCAATGGTAACTTTTAACTCTCCATCCCAAATAAGCTTAAAAACCTCACCTGTTTTTTTCTCTTTGAACTCAAGATTTAGCATATTTGTTTTTGTGATTTCATACTCATTTGACATAGTTGAAAGCATTTCATTTCTAGCATCTAAAAGAGGATAAATTTGACTCTCTTTATTAGTTTCAGCTATTACATTTATCATATTTGTTAGATTTTTTGATGTTATAGTTGGTTTTTGTATATTTTTTTCAATTTTTACAAACTCACTTACAGGAATCATATTACCACTATTATTCATAACTTTTAAGCTTGATAATCTATCTTTTAACTCCTCTTGAGAGTTTTTTTCTAAAAGTCTACTATCATCTAGTCTTAAAAATAGTGGTATTTGACTTTCAGCACTATTTTCATTTACAAAACCTATCTCCATACCCTCAAAAGCTAGGTATAAAGTATTTTTTACTTGAGCTAAACTTACATTACTTTTTATAACTTTTGTTGAGTCTAAAATAAGTGAGTATTTATAAAAAGGAATAGTTACTAAAGTATCAATATCAACCAAAGATTTTTGATTTTTTAATATTTTTTCTATTTTTAGTGCAAACTCTCTTCTTGAATCAAAACTATTACCTCCATAAATTTCAGCAACAATTGAGGCTAATACAGGAGGTCCTGCAGGTAACTCTATAAATTTTATATTTGCATCATATTTTGTACACTCTTTTTTTATATCAGCTCTAATATTACTAACTAAATTATAACTATGAATATCTCTAAACTCAGCTTTTTTTATATTTACCATAATTTCAGCTTGATTTTCACCATCTTTTATGGCACTACCTTTTACCATACCTGCAAAATCTAAAGGTTGTCCCTCTCCTAAAAATACAGAAACAGAGCTAACTAATTCAAGTGTTGTTAACTTTTTAGCTATACAAGAACTTACCTCTTTTGTTTGAGTTTTAGATGAACCATCTTTTAAGTCAACATATATGGAAAAACTATCAGAGTCTTTTCCTGGAAGCATTTTAGCTTTTACAATTTCTGTTGGAAAAGTTGCAACACTTAATATAAATAGGACTAAAGTAATAAGGTAAATAAAAATTGATTTTTTCTTACTCTCTAAAATATTATAGATAAATTGTTCTAAATTAAATTTTTTCATTACTAATCCCGTAAAAATTTTTTAACTAAATAAGGTGTAAAAATATATGCAATAAAGAGTGACATAAAAAGAGATATTGGCACAAATACAGGAAGAGGGTGCATAAACTGTCCCATCATTCCACCCACAAAGAACATAGGTATAAAAGTCATAATAATAGCAATAGTAGCTATATTTGTAGGATTTCCTATCTCATTTGTAGCTTCTATTGTAATTTGTTCTAATGATTTGTTCTTATCTTTTTGCATATTTCTATGTCTATGAATATTTTCAATTACAATAATAGCCGCATCAACTAGCATTCCTAAGGATACAAGGAGGGCAAAGAGAGTAATACGATTTATAGTTTCATCAATCATATACCCAACAAAAAGTGTAAGTGCTAAAATCATAGGAACCATAATTGATACAATAATAGCCTCTTTTAATCCAAGTGAAAAAACAAGTAAGAAAAATATAATCACAATAGAGATAAGTAAATTCATAACAAGTGAATTAACAGCATTATTAGCTGTAAAACCATCATCTCTTGTGATTATAAAACCTATATGCTCTTTTTCTAAATCGGCTTTAATCTCCTCTAAATATGAAAATATATTTTCATTTATAGTTACAGAGTTTGCACCTTTTAGTTTAGATATTGTTAGAGTAATTTGTTCTTTTTCATCTAACTCTTTTGTATAAATAAAAGCCTCTTTTTTATTTTGAATATCATAAGATCTTTTAATATTTGCGATATTACTAAGATATATTGGCGAACCATATTTTGAGGAGATTATTATATTTTTTAAATCATTTTCATTTTCAATTGCACTTTTAATTCCAAACATTACAAGCTCACCACTTGTTGTTCTTCCTTTAATATCAGGCGTTTCATATGATAAGCCTTTAATTGCTTCCATTACTTGACCCAAAGAGAGTTCATAGGAGCTTAGTTTATTTGCATCTACTAAGATATTATATTGCTCTTTTTTTTCACCTTTTAAATCAACCAAAGCTACATTTTCTAATCTATTAATCTCTTTTCCAATCTTATTTATTTTATTAAAAAGTTGGGTTTGAGATATTTTCTCATCTTTTGCATAAAATGCAATAGTAGCTATTGGAATATCTGTATCAATATCCATGGTTTTGATTATTGGTTGCATAGCACCACTTGGTATTAAATCCATATTTCTCATAACTTGGTCATAAAGTTTTAAATTTGATTCCTCTTTGTCTTGACCTATTAAATATCTAACTTGTACAATACCAACTGACTCTTTTGCATAGGAATAGATATCCTCAACACCTTTTATCTCTTTGATCTTTTTCTCTAAGGGTTCTATTATTACTTTTTGTATTTCATCAGCTTTAGCCCCAGGCATAGCCACAATAACAGCTCCACCTGAAACTTTGATTTGTGGATTCTCTTCCCTTGGTGTAAAAACAAGGGCAAAATATCCTAGAAGCAATATTGCAACTCCTAAAATCATAGTTAAAGGATGATTTATAAAGGTTTTTGCTAGTTTTCCAGCAATATTTGGATTTTCAAGTTTAAAATCATTATTCATAATCATTCTTCAATATTTACTAATACTTTAGCATACATTCCAGGAAGTATTTTTTCATTTTTTGTAAATGAAATTTTTAGTACAAATGTATGTGTCATAGGGTTAGAACTTGGAATAATTGAGTCAATTTTTCCTTTAGTTCTAAAATCAAGGGAATCAATAAAAATATCAACTTCACTATTTTTACTTATATATTTTAAATCACCCTCACTAATCTCTGTTTTGATTTTAAGATTTGATAAATCAGATAGAATAATTGCAGCCATTCCAGGAATTGACATCTCCCCAACTTTGATTGATTTTTTTATAATAAGTCCATCATTTGGTGCTGTTATTTTTAAATATTTATATTGATTATTTATCTCTTTTAATCTAGCATTTGCTATTTGAAGAGTATTTTCTAAAGTACTATGTTTAAGCTCCATTTGCTCCAAATCAAATTTTGAGACTAAACCCTTTTCATATAATCTTTTATATCTCTCATAATTTAGTTTTACATTATCAAACTGATTTTTATAAATTTGAATACTTAAGTTTGCTTCCTCTTTTTTACTATCAATTTCAGTTGAATCGATTTCATAAAGAAGTTGACCTTTTTTTACGCTATCTCCCTCACTTACTCTTATACTCTTTATATAACCCATATTTCTACTTGAGATAATTTTTTCATTATCTGAGATTACAGATGCACTTAAATCAAGCTCTCTTGCACTTAAATTTGTTATTAAAAAGATTGAAAATATTAATAAAAATTTGTTCATATTATTCCTTTAATGATTTACCTATTGATAGTTTTAGTTTTGCTTTTGTAAATGTAAGATTGAATTTTGACATAATAACTTCAGCTCTTGCACTTTGTGTAATTGCTTGTTGAGCTAATAAATCAGTCATTTTTATAAGATTATTTTTATACATCTCTTCTGATTTAATTAAAACATCTTCAGCTAAAGTTTGTGCTTTTATTTTTTCGTTTAAAATCTCTTGGTTTGATAAATAGTTTAAATAGTTCTCTTTAACTTCAAGCTTAATTCCATCTTTAAACTGCTCCTTTTGAAGCATTAGTTTATTATATTCAATTCTACTTTGTTCTACTTTTGCTTCCCTTGTTAAATCAAATATTTTCATATTTAAACCAATAGATGCTAAATAAAAGTCTTGCTCACTATTTAGGTTTTTTAATTCATCACTACTATAACCATACTCAATATGAGCACCAACTTTTGGGAAATAATCCGATTGTTTGATTTTGATATCTTTTTTTAAAGATTTAGTATTTAAATCAATATATTTAAAATCTTCTCTTTTATTTATAGCATCCTCTTGCATTAGTTTTAAATCCAATGATGAGAGTTTAACATCTTCAAAATATTTCACATCACTAACTTCAACATCAATCAAAAAACTAAGATAAGAGTGAGATAATAAAACTCTATTTTTTGCCTCTTTTAGTTTTGCATTTGTATTTAAATCATGTACTTGTGCTTGGTTTAAATCTATTTTTGTAACTAAACCCTCTTTATACATCTCATTTGCAAAATATACAAATGAAGAAGTGGCTTTTTTTGCCTTTTCAACAGCTTTTAAATACTCTTTTGAAGCAACACATGCATTATAAGCTTTTAGTAACTCTAAACTTAAAAGCTTTTCATCATACTCATATTTTTTCTTTTGAGCTTGGATTTGTAGTTGTGCTATATCTTTTGCATTTGATAATTCAAATCCTGTAAAAAGTGGAATATCATAAGTTAGTTTTGTTTCGTAGTTTTCAACAGCTTGTGGATAATTAACTTCAGAAATAAGAAAATCACTTCCAACAACAGTTCTATTACTTAGTTTTGTACTAAAAACATAACCCGCATGATTTGTTTTCATATATGTCTCTTTGAAGTTTAAAGCACCATAATTATTAGCACTAATTTCATCAAGTATTGCTTTTGCTTTTTTTATATCCAACTTTTTAGCTTTTAATTCTTTGTTGTTTTTTAAAAGTAAATTTAATGATTCATCAAAAGATAACTCTTTTGACCAAACTATTGTAAATGATAATAATAAAAATAGAAAAATTTTATACATAAAATACCTCTCATAAGAGTTTTATTATAGTCAATAGTAGTTAAAAGAAGTCTAAAAAGAGTATTAGTTTTACTTATGTGAATGATTAGTTAAATTATAATTATTTAGAAGAAGAGTTTAAAAGATTTATTATGTCATTTTCTCTCTCTTTTATTTTACTTGTACAAAAGAGTGAGGATTGTTCTATTAATATTTTGTTTATATTTCAGTAATAAATGGTTTATATCATATGGTTACAATTCTTTATCGATTTTGGAAGTAAATATATAAAAGAACAGAGCCAATACCTGCAATACAATTTTAAAGTTCTTTTTATTAATGTGTATATTCTATTTTTTACTTCCATTTTCTTTATTTTATTAGTATTTGTTTAATTCTCCTTAACAAATAACTAATCTTTTTCTTAGCCGTGGCTAGTTAGATAAACTCATCTAACTAGTCAAACATAAATTTCACTAAAACTTATAAATTTTGTCACTTAAAGGACTGAGCTAAATTTCCTATAATTAATGCCCAACCATCAATTATGATAAAAAAGATTATCTTTATGGGCAGGGATATCATTACAGGTGGAAGCATCATCATACCTAATGACATCAAAATAGAAGCCACAATAATATCAATAACTAAAAATGGTAAGAAGATTAAAAATCCTATTTCAAAGGCTGTTTTAAGCTCACTTACTAAAAATGCAGGCATAAGTAGGGTAAGAGATACATCATCTATATTTTTTGGATTTTCCTCTTTTTTTATTCTATAAAAGAGTGCTAAATCCTCTTCCCTTGTATTTTTTATCATAAACTCTTTAAAGGGTTTAACACCTTTTATAAAAGCCTCTTCATAACCTATTTTTTCTTCCATATATGGTTTTACAGCTTCATTCCATGAAACTTTTGCATATGGTTCCATAATAAAAATTGTTAGAATTAGAGATAAAGAGATTACTATTTGGTTTGGTGGTGCTTGTTGTAAGCCCATTGCTTGTCTTAAAAGTCCAAATACTATTACAAGTCTTGTAAAGCTTGTAACCATCAACAATAGTGTTGGTGCTAGGGCTAAAAGGATTAAAATAATTGCAATATTTATTGTTCTTACAAATTGAGCAGGTTGTTCTATTGCAGCAATTGAAAGATTAATTACAGGTAAATCATCAGCAGCAAAAAGTGAAATAGAAAATGTAAAAAGTGCCAAAAGTAGTTTCAAATATAATCCTCGATGTTTATAAAAGAAATAATAACTAAAATATCTTTAAAATCTAAAGATATATTAATAATAACTCTTTATAATATTCAACATTATTATAGGACTGTAAAATGTACAAAATTTTTATCTTTATTTTTATTTTTACTATTTCTTTATTTTCAATGGAAATAAAGAGCTTAGAGAAGGGTTATTTGGTTGTTGCTTTAAAGTATGATAGAAATCCAATGAGTTATTTAAGTGAAAATGGTCAACTAAAAGGTATTGAAGTTGATTTAATGAACAAAATAGTAGATATTTTAAATGTAAGAGTTAAATATGTGGAACTAAATGAAAGTCAAGCTAAAAATTTATTAGTAAATAATAAAATTGATATAATCTTAGACTCCTCTATAAAAAGTCTAATGGCTAACTCAAATATAATTTTTTCAAAGAGTTATTTTTATGATAAGCAGGTTCTTTTAACTATAAAAAATTCAAAAATTGATATAAAAAGTGAGTTTGAAAATCTAAATATTGGTTTATTAAAAGATTCAATTTATTTAAATGATTTTTTAAAAATAAAACCAAAATCTAAGTTGATTTTATTTACTGAGCTTTTTCAGTTAAAAAAAGCTTTAGAGTTTAAAAATGTAGATGGAATAGTTTTAGATTATGAGTTAGCAAACTATTTAGTTAAAAACTCAAATGATAGATTTAAAATCTTAGATATAAATTTAGGAAAACATCCCTATCAAATGGCTTTTAACAAAAAAAATTTAGACTTAAAAAATGAAATAGATAATATTTTAGACAAGCTATAGTTTTATATAACCTAACTCTATTAACTTATTATAAATCTTTGTTACAGTAGGACCAGCAGCACTTCCACCATGTCCACCATGCTCAACAAGAACGGTAACAGCATACTCAGGGTCTTTATAAGGTCCATAAGTTGTAAGCCAAGCGTGTGACCTATGGAAATAAGCCATTTCACTCTCTTTCATTCTTTTTACTTCATCTTGTCTTATGGCAATAACCTGAGCTGTTCCTGTTTTTCCAGCTATTTGTAATTTTTTATTTATTCCTCTAGTATGCCAATAGGCTGTTCCCTCTTTATGATTTACAACTTCATACATACCTTTTTGTACAAGATCTAAGGCATCTTTATCAATATCTACATCTGTTGGTTCTTTATAAGCATCTTTAAAAAGATGAGGCGTTGGAAGCTTTCCTGTTGCCAAAAATGCTGTATATCTAGCTATTTGTATTGGAGTTGTATTTACATTACCTTGACCAATTGATGAAATTAAAGTTTCACCTGTATACCATGGTTGATTATGTTTTCTTCTTTTCCAATACTCATCTGGATTAATACCTATAAACTCATTCATTTGATCAATTCCAGTTTTTTGTCCAAATCCAAATTTTTCCATGGTTTTTGCAATATTATTTATACCTATTTTTTCACTAGCTTTATAAAAGAAATCATCACAACTCTCTCTAATTGCTTTTTTAAAGTCAACTAAACCATGACCATCCTCTTTCCAACATCTAAAGTTTCTATTTGCAAACTCATAACTTCCTGTACAGTTTACTTTGAAGTTTTTACTAATACCATGCTCTAAAAATGCCAAAGCAACACCCATTTTCCAAACAGAACCTGGAGGATAATATCCATTTACTAT
>CBFIGT010000047.1:0-16315 GCA_965662175.1 Arcobacter sp.
TTGGACGATTATTTAGAGTTGTAACAAATGAGTATTTGTTACTTTAGGTGACTTGACACAGAATTTATAACGGTCTCAGGCATTGATTTTTTAGAAGATAAAAATGGAAATATTAAAATGCTTGAAATTGTATAAATTTAATCTCTCCAATAAATATTTAAACCTCTTCTTAAAACTCTTTTTTTATCAATAGTTTTAGAACTCTCTTTTATATTGGCAATATTTGATTTTGTAGCTAAAAAACTTTGTAAATAATAATTCTTTTTATAGTTTTTTGATTTTAAAAGATAAATCATACTATTTAAATCAAATAAGTTTATTAAGTCAGCATGTATAGTTGTTCTAACTTCAAAATCAAAATCAATTTTAATTAAATACTCTAAAGTAGCCAAAAAATCTTCATATTTATAGCTTTTAGTAATTTCATAAAATTTATATTTTGGTGCTTTAAAATCAAGGGCAATATAATCAATAAGCTCTTTTTGAACTAAAGATTTAACTAAATTGCTATTTAATCCATTGGTATCAAGTTTAATTAAAAAACCTAAAGCTTTTATTTTTTTACAAAAAAACTCTAATTCATGAAGTGTCGCTTCTCCTCCACTTAAAACTACTCCATCAAGTAGCCCAAGCCTTGTTTTTAAAAAACTAAGAACATCATTTAAACTATAGTTTCCCTCTTTTGCAAAAACTAAATCATCATTATAACAATACAAACATCTCATATTGCATGATTTAAACCACACAATACAAGATAATTTATTTGCATAATCTAAGCTAGTAAATTTTGTAAGACTATGAACAACTTTTTTGTTCAATAAATCCAACTCTTTGTTTATGCTCACCTTTTTTTCCTATATTAAAACTCTCAACGGGTCTATGATAACCCATAACTCTAGTGTAAACTATACATTTTGTTCTTTTTTTCCATAAATCACTATCAAGCACTATCTTCTTCATTTTGTAACTCCTTTAATATTTCTTCATCACACTTTGGACAATACTCATACTCACCATTTATATATCCATGTTTTGGACAAATTGAAAAAACAGGAGTAAGTGTAATATAAGGTAATCGATAGTTTGTAATAACTTTTTTTATAAAGTTTCTACAGTTTTCTACACTAGTAATTCTCTCCCTCATATATAAATGTAATACTGTACCACCTGTATATTTGCACTGTAATTCATCTTGTAAATCAAGAGCTTCAAAAGGGTCATCTGTAAAATCAACTGGAAGTTGGGAAGAGTTAGTATAATAAATATTTTTATCAAATCCAGCTTGAATAATATCTTCATATCTTTTTTTATCCTCTTTAGCAAACCTATATGTTGTACCCTCAGCAGGTGTTGCTTCAAGATTATATAAATTTCCTGTCTCTTCTTGAAAGTTAACAATTTTTTTTCTCATAAAATCTAAAATATTTATACAAAATTGATTTCCAATATCTGTAGAAATATCAATTGATTTATCAAAATAGTTTTTTAACATCTCATTCATACCATTTACACCAATAGTAGAAAAATGATTATCAAACCCTTTTAAATATCTCTTAGTATATGGGAATAATCCTCTTTCATACATATCTTTTATAAAAACTCTTTTTTTCTCCAAAGTTGATTTTGCCAAATCCATAAGCTCTTCAAGTTTATATAAAAATCCATTTAAGTTGTTTTTATATAAATATCCAAGTCTTGCCATATTAATTGTAACAACACCAATACTCCCCGTCATCTCAGCACTTCCAAAAAGTCCACCACCTCGTTTTAATAACTCCCTTAAATCAAGTTGCAATCTACAACACATGGACCTTACATGACCTGGTTTATAAGCCTTATCATTTAAAACTAAATTTCCTTTTTCATCTTTTTCATATTGACTTCCTATAAAATTCTGAAAATAAGAGCTTCCTATTTTTGCACTATTTTTAAAAAGTAAATCTGTATTCTCACCATACCAATCAAAATCCTCAGTTATATTAACAGTTGGTATTGGAAAAGTAAATGGCTGACCTGTTTTATCGCCTTCTGTCATAACTTCATAAAAAGCTCTATTTATTAAATTCATCTCTTTTTGAAAATCTTTGTAAGTCAACTCTTCAAAACTTTTATAAGACTTTTTTTTAATTTTTTCAAATAACTCTGCATCCTCAAAATCAATAAAAAGATGTTTTTGATTTCTTGTAGGAATTTGATCTTTTAAATCACTTGGAACTGTCCAATCAATAGTGATATTTGTAAAAGGACTTTGTCCCCAACGTGCTGGAACATTTAAATTATAAATAAAACTTCTAATTGCCTTTTTTATCTCTTTATATTCAAGTTTATCTTTAAAAACATAAGGTGCTAAATAAGTATCAAAACTACTAAAAGCTTGAGCCCCAGCCCACTCACTTTGTAAGATTCCCAAAAAGTTAGCCATTTGACCTAAGGCTTCTCTAAAATGATTAGGTGCCCTACTCTCAACTCTTCCTCTAACTCCATTAAATCCCTCATCTAAAAGAAGTCTTAAACTCCATCCAGCACAATAAGCACTTAAACAATCTAAATCATGTATATGAAAAAAAGCATCCCTATGGGCATAACCCTCTTCTTTTGAGTATATTTTATCAAGCCAATAGTTTGCAATAATTTTTCCAGCACTATTATTTATAAGCCCCGCATGGGAATAGCCTGTGTTTGAATTAGCATTTACTCTCCAATCATCTTTTAAGATATACTCCTCAACAGCTTGTGTAGAGTTAATATATGTTGTATCTTTATCTAAACCTAATATATGTTCCCTTTGCATTTTGTGAGTATGCCTATAAATCATAAAAGATTTCATCACTTTAAAATAATCTAATTTATGGAGTTCATTCTCTATTAAATCTTGAATCACTTCAACACTCAAAGACTCAAGTAAATCTATTTTCATAAGAAGATTAAAAAAAACTCTTTTATCATATGCAATATTCTCACTATCAAAAGCTTTTTTAATTGCTTCTTCTATTTTAAATGATTGAAATTCTTCTTTATTCCCATCTCTTTTTAATATATATTTTTTCAAAATTTTTCCTTTTATATAAGTGAAATTCTAGGAAATAAATTCTTAATTACCAATAACTAAAAATGTCACTAAAGTGTCATTTTTAGGGCTTTTTATTGATTTTTATTTTTAACTTTTATATTTAAACAAGCTTTTTTTAAGTTAATAATAAAGCCATTTCATATATAATCTTTGTTTTTATAAAACAAGGAATTATTATGAGACATTTCTTAACACTAGCAGACTTTACAAAAGATGAGATTCTAGAGATTCTAGACTTAGCTAAAAAGATTAAAGCTGAAACAAAACAAAGAGATTTTAAAAAATATTTACCAAACCAAGTATTAGGTATGATTTTTGAAAAAAGCAGCACAAGAACTAGAGTTTCATTTGAAACAGGGATTTATCAATTAGGTGGAATTGGTATGTTTTTATCATCAAATGATATCCAACTAGGTCGAGGTGAACCTATGAGTGATACCTCTAGAGTTATATCTAGAATGGTAGATATGGTTATGATTAGAACTTTTGCCCACTCAAAACTAGAAGAGTTCGCAAAATACTCTAAAGTTCCTGTAATAAATGGACTAACTGATGACTTTCACCCTGTTCAACTTATGGCTGATTATCTTACAATTATGGAAGAAGGTAAGGATAAAAATTTAGTAGTTGCTTATGTTGGTGATGGAAATAATCTAGCTCATTCATGGCTTATGTTAGCTTCAAAATTAGGTTTTGAGCTTAGAATTGCAACTCCAAAAGGGTATGAAGTTAAGCAAGAGATTTTAGATAAAGCCTTAGAGTTTGCAAAAACTTCAGGAGCTAAAATAGTTATTGGAAATGACCCAATTGAAGCTTTTAAAGGGGCAACAGTTGTTACAACTGATACTTGGGTATCTATGGGTCAAGAAGATGAAAAAGAGAAAAGAGTTAAAGATTTTGATGGATATATAGTTGATACAAAACTTATGTCATATGCAGCATCTGATGCTATTTTCTTACACTGTTTACCTGCATATAGAGGTTATGAAGTGAGTGTTGAAGTATTTGAGGGAGATCAATCAAAAGTATTTGAAGAGGCTGAAAATAGACTTCATGCTCAAAAAGGTGTGATGGTTTGGTTAGATGGCAAAAGAAATGATTGATTTTAAAAAGTTTGAAAAATACTCAAAACCAGGACCTAGATATACTTCATATCCAACAGCTCCTGAGTTTACAGAGGATTTTTCGCAAGATGATTTAATAAATATTTTTTCAAAACAAGATAAAAATAGAAATTTATCTCTTTATATCCATCTTCCTTTTTGTAGAAGTGCTTGTTATTTTTGTGGTTGTAATGTAATTTTTACCTCAAAAGAGGATAAAAAAGTAAGATATTTAGACTACTTACAAAAAGAGCTAGATTTATTAAAAAAGCATTTAGATACAAATAGAACAGTTACTCAAATGCACTTTGGTGGAGGAACTCCAACATACTTTAGTGCAAAACAGTTGGATGAAGTTATAACTATGATAAAAAATACTTTTCCAAACTTTGCAAGTGATGCTGAGGTTTCTTGTGAAGTAGATCCAAGATATTTTACTGTTGAGCATATGGAAGTTCTTAAAAAAGGTGGTTGTAATCGTCTTAGTTTTGGTGTACAAGATTTAGATGAAGAGGTTCAAAAAACTATTCATAGAGTTCAACCCTATGAAACCACACAAAATGTTATGAAGATTGCAAGGGATGCTGGAATTAAATCTATAAATATAGATTTGATTTATGGTTTACCCCACCAAAATAGAGAAACATTTAATGAAACATTAAAACAAGTATTAAAACTTGATGCTGATAGATTTGCAGTTTTTAATTATGCCCATGTTCCATGGCTAATGAAAACAATGAGAAAATTTGATGAAACAACTTTTGCACCACCAAGTGAGAAGCTACTTATTTTAAAAGATACTATTGAATTTTTCACTAAAAATGGCTATAAAATGGTAGGAATGGATCACTTTGCAAAAGAGAATGATGAACTTTTTAAAGCAATTGAAAAGGGTGAACTTCATAGAAATTTCCAAGGTTACACTA
The DNA here is from genome assembly GCA_965662175.1 of Arcobacter sp. GTDB lineage: Bacteria > Campylobacterota > Campylobacteria > Campylobacterales > Arcobacteraceae > Arcobacter. Next base: position 5,100 of record CBFIGT010000047.1, read on the forward strand.
CAAAAGGTGGAGCTGATTTAATAGGTATTGGTGTTACATCAATAGGTGATGGTGTTGATTATTATGCGCAAAATTATAAAGATTTAAAACAGTATGAAGAGGCTTTAGATAAGGGTGAATTACCTACATTTAAAGGCTATATATTAAGTGCTGATGATCAATTAAGACAATATGTAATAATGGAACTTATGAGTAATTTCTCTTTAAATATAAAAAGAGTTGAAGAGAGATTTGATATTAATTTTTTTGAATATTTTAAAGATGATTTAGGTGATTTAGATGAGTTTATAAAAGCTTCTCTAATGAGTTTAGATAAAGATTTTATCAAAGTAAATCAAACAGGAGCTATGCTTATTAGAAATATATGTATGCCTTTTGATGCTTACTTAAAAAAAGTTCCTGAAAATAAGAGAAGGTTCAGTAAAACTATATAATGAGTACAATAAATAAATTTGATTACACATCTATTAGTGATGATTGTGTAAAATGTGGTAAATGTAAACCTGTATGTACAATTTTTAATATAAACCAAGATGAAGCAACAAGTCCAAGAGGATTTATTGATTTACTTGGGGCTTATGAAAGAGATGAATTAGAGCTTGACCAAAATGCAAAAGATATTTTTGAGTCATGTTTTTTATGTACAAACTGTGTTGAGGCTTGTCCAAATGACTTGCCTACGGATATGATTATTGAGCAAGTTCGTTCTGATATTGCTAAGAAATTTGGAATTGCTTGGTATAAAAGATTATTTTTCTTTCTATTAAGACATAGAACTATTATGGATATTATGTCAAAACTTGGATGGATGTTTCAAACTTGTGCACTTAAAATCGAAGAAAAAAACTCTTCAGCACAACCTAGATTTTCACTTCCAATAGTTAAAAAAGATAGAGCTTTACCATATGCTGATAAAACATCTTTTTTAAATAAATATCCTGAGAATATAAAAGCAAAAAATAAAATTGAAGTTAGTGATAAAAAGAACAAAGTTGCTATTTTTATAGGTTGTATGAGTAATTATACATATACAAATACAGGTGATAGTTTAGTTAAGATTCTTAAAAAACTAGAGCTTGATATTATGATTCCTAAAAAACAGTTATGTTGTGGAGCACCTGCATATTTTACAGGAGCTTTTGATACTGTTGATTATTTGGTTAAAAAAAATATTGAGTATTTTGAAACATGGATTGATGATGTTGATGCTGTAATTATTCCAGAAGCAACATGTAGTGCTATGATAAATCAAGATTGGGAACACTTCTTACATGACCAACCTGAGTGGAAAGCAAGAGCTGTAAAACTATCAAAGAAAATTTTTATGGCTACAAAATGGCTTGAAAATTCAACTGAATTAAAAGCAATGCTTGCAAATTCAGGGAAAAAAGTTGATGATTTAGTAACATACCATGACCCATGTCACGCTAAAAAAATGCAAGGTGTATGGCAAGAGCCAAGAGAATTATTAAAACAAAACTATGTTATGACTGAAATGAGTGATTCAAATAGATGCTGTGGTTTTGGTGGTGTTACTATGCAAACTGAAAAATATGAGTTTTCAAAAGCAGCAGGTGCTCCAAAAGCTGCAATGATTAGAGATACAAAAGCAAAAATTGTAAGTGCTGAGTGTAGTGCATGTAGAATGCAAATTACAAACTCACTATATCAAGCAAAAGTTGATGTTGTATTTAAAAACCCAATTGAACTAATAGCTGAAGCCTTAGATTAATATGGAGTTTTGGCAAAATATCTACTCGCAATTTGATCCAGTAGCTTTTAATCTTGGATCAGTTGCTGTACATTGGTATGGAATCATGTATGCCTTAGCACTTCTAAGTGCCATTTATGTAGCAAAATGGTTTATAAAGTATGATAATATAAATATAAAACAAGATACTTTTGATTCATATATTTGGTGGGCTGAAATAGGTGTAATTTTAGGTGCAAGATTAGGTTATATACTATTTTATGATACAAATACCATGTACTATTTAACTCATCCTTGGCAAATATTTAATCCATTTATTGATGGTGTTTATACAGGAATATCAGGTATGAGTTATCATGGTGCTTTTATTGGATTTTTAATAGCTTCAATTCTATTTTGTAAAAAACATAAAGTCTCTTTTTGGTTTATAACAGATATTGCTGTACTTGGTATTAGTTTTGGATATATCTTTGGAAGATTTGGAAACTTCTTTAATCAAGAGCTAATTGGACGTGCTACTGATGTTTCTTGGGCAATTTATGTGGATGGAGTGCTAAGACACCCTTCTCAAATATATGAAGCAATACTTGAGGGATTAGTTGTATTTTTAATCTTAATTTACTTTAGAAATAAAAAAACATTTGATGGACAACTAGCTATAATTTATGGTTTAAGTTATTCTATTGCTAGAATAGTTGCTGAGTTCTTTAGAGAACCTGATATTCAAATTGGATTTTTATATGGTGATTGGCTTACAATGGGAATGTTAATCTCATTTTTAACATTAGTTCTTACAATAGTTGTTTTAATAGTTATGAAAAGAAAAAGATTAAACTAATTATTTAGTTTTTAAATCTTTTTCATAACTAGCAATAACATCTTCTAAGTCAGAAATCTTTTTTCTATATTCATCAATATAGCCCTGTAAAACTACAATTGATTTTTGAGCTTTATCTATTTTTTCACTATTTATTTTACTTTTTTTAATTAAATCTTCACACTTTTTTGCCAAAATATGTATTGTATTATTTAAACCCACAATTTTTTCTTGATAGGCAATTTGCATATTATCAAATCTATCTTGAGTCTCTTTAGTATGCTTTTCAGATGTTAATACCCTTGAATTATTATCTAAATTCTTATGTCTTAATCTTTTTATCTCCTCATCCATCTCATTTACTAAAGCTATAAGTTTTTGATTTTGGTTATTTTTAGCATCAATTGAGGCGTTAATACTCTTTTTAAGCTCCTCTTCTACCCTCTTTTCTATTTCATGTTCATACTTTAGTTTTTCACCCTTTTGCTGTAAAATAAGTCTTTTTAGATTTTGCTTCTCTTCCTCTTCAGCTGTAATCAAAAAACCGGTTGATAAATATTTTATAATATTTTGTTTTTCATCAAAAATAGGAAGAATAGTTGTTTTTACATAAAATGTTGTACCATCTTTTGCTAAGTTCTTAATTTTTCCATGCCAAGTTTTACCCGAACTTATAGTATTCCATAAATTAGCAATAAACTCTTTTGAGGTGTCAGGATGTTTTAGGATATTATTAGTTTGTCCAATAAGCTCTTCTTTACTATAGCCTGAAATATTGCACATTAAATCATTAACATACTCTATTTTACTATCTAAAGATGTTTCAATAATAAAGTTTTCATTTTCTAAAATGGCTTTTAAATCTTGTAACTCTTTTACTTGTTTTTTTATCAACAATTCATTATTTTTATTTGTTAGGATTTTATTACAGATTTTTAGACTTGTTATCATCTGTATTGGTTTAATAATATAATCATTTACATTGAGTTTTATAGCTCGTAGAAGTATTTCAGAGTCATTAAAAGCTGTACAAACTAGTATAGGGATCTCTTTATCAAGCTCTCTAACTTTTGATATTAATTCCATACCATTCATTTTTGGCATATTTATATCTGTTATTAAAATACTTATGTCTTTTTGTTTGTTTTTAAAAATCTCCAAAGCCTCTTCTCCGTTTGAGGCTAAAAAAACTTTTTCAAAAAAGCTTTCAAAAACAGTGGAAATCTCTTCTCTTAATATTTCCTCATCTTCAACATATAATAAAGTAGATTTTTTTAGAATAGAGTTCTTTAACTCAATTTGATTCGTTGTTATATCCATAGTCTTCAGCTAATTCATCGATTTTATTTTTCAATAAATCTAGTCTCCAACCATGTCTATCTGCAAAATTTTCAATCTCAGCTTCTCGCTGTTCGTGGTTACAAAAGACAAAAATTCTTTTTAAAAATGGTTTAGGAACTTGTATTGCAATTAGTTGAAAATAGTTCTCCTTACAATTTCTAGAGCAAAAAGCTTTACTCATTGCAATCTTTTTCTTACAGAATGGACAGTGTGACATTAATTACCTTTCGGGACTATTTTATAATACTTAGCATTAGCTATATCTTGAAGAAATTTTGGTTCAATCTCATGTAAAGCAATAATCTCCACAACTTTACCTTTCATCAACCAACCTTTTTTTCCATCTTCAAGAGTATGTTTTTCAAACATTTCAACTAATTCAGCTTTAGTTACAATAATTTCTTCCATTAAAGAACCTTATTGTAAACTAAAACTTTAATTTTATTTCCTTGTAGTTGACTCATCAATTACATAACCTTTATTAGAATGGTTTTTAATAATTTCATAATAAGTTTTTTGTCTAATTTTATTTACAATGTTTCTCATTGTATAAATTGACATATTTTTACCTTTCCAAACAACTTCTTTAATCATATCATAATCAGTGATTTCACCTCTTTTAGTGATTAAAAGTTTTAAGAAAGATTTTTCTAATCTTGTGAACTCAATTAATACACCACCTGCTTTAAAGAATTGATCTCTATACTCATCAAAATAGATACCATTTTGGAACTCTATTTTATCCCCTCTTTTTGTTTGATTTAAAGACATAATAACTGCAAGCTTAATATCTTTTAATCTTAAAGGTTTTGAGATAAATGTATAAGCATTACAATTAATAGCTGTAACTATATCTTTACTATCATCATCTTCTGAAATTATAATCTTTGGTAATGATTGAGCTACTTCACTTAACTCATTACATAAATCAGAAAAAGAGTACCCTTCCGTACATGTATCAATAACAACTAGATCATAACTATTCTCTTCAGCTAATCTTATAGCCTCTTTGTTATTAACTATAAAATGTACTTCTTTAAAGTAATCATCTAAATCTTGCTCTAAAGACTCTTTTACTTTTAAATCACTACTTATAAATAGTAATTTTGCATTATCTAACTTTCTAATGTTTTTTAATGTTTTTAGCATAATAAACTCTTCTTTTATAATTTTTTGTAATTATAACAAATTTTATTTTTTTTGTCAAAATAAAATTATTTTATAATAAAAACTTCTTTTATTTCATTTTAGCTCATCCCAGCTATTACCAATACATAGGGATACTTTTAGTGGTATTTCTAAAATATAAATCTCTTCCATTATTTTTCTTAAATCTTCTGTTATTTCATCAATTTTTTCATTTTTTATCTCAAAAATCAATTCATCGTGAATTTGTAATAACATTTTTATATCTTGATTATTTTTATATTTTTCAAAAATTTTAATCATCGAAAGCTTAATTAAATCAGCTGCACTTCCTTGAAATTTTGTATTTACAGCCTCTCTTAAATATGCTACTTTTTGCATACCATTTGCACTTCCAAAATCAAAATTTCTTCTTCTTTTTATTAGAGTTTCTACATATCCATTTTGCATAGCAAAATCTTCAATAGATTTCATATAATCTTTTACATTTTTAAATACATCAAAATATGATTCAATATAAAGCTTAGCCTCTTTTACAGGAATTCCTAAAGTATCACTTAATTTTTTACTTCCCATTCCATAAAGTAGTCCAAAGTTAATAGTTTTGGCTATATTTCTTTTTGAAGCAGCATCCTCTTCACCAAAAATTTTAATTGCTGTTTGTGTATGAATATCTAAATTATTTTTAAAAGCTTCAACTAAAGCTTCATCTTTAGAAAAATGTGCAAGTAATCTTAACTCTATTTGAGAATAATCAATTCCAACTAACTTATAACCATCTCTTGCTATAAAGGCTTTTCTTATCTCTCTACCAGCAGAACTTTTTACTGGAATATTCTGTAAATTTGGATTTTTTGAACTTAATCTTCCTGTTGCTGTTCCTGTTTGTAAAAAAGATGTATAGATTTTATTATCAACATCTTCTAAGGCTAGGTTTAAAAGTGGCTCTATATATGTTGATTGAAGCTTATAAGCCTCTCTATACTCCAATAATAAAGGAATAATAGCATGGGAATCTTTTAATTTATTTAATACAACTTCATTTGTACTATAACCTGTTTTCCCTTTTTTTGATGATGTCAATCCTAAAGTTTCAAAAAGAATAACTCCAAGTTGTTTTGGTGAATTAATATTAAACTCACTCCCTGCTTCTTTATAGATATTATTTGTTAACTCTTGAATATACTCTTGATTTTTTGATTTTAAATCTTCTAAAACATTTGTATCAATTTTTACACCATTATTTTGCATATTAATTAATACATTTATAAATCTAAACTCATATTTTTGAGCTATTTCGATAAGGTGCTCACACTCTTTATTTTTAAACTCTTCTAATAGTTTATAATAAATTTTATATGTAAAAAGAGCATCCTCAGCTGCATATTCACAAGCTTTTGATATGTCAAGTGATGAAAAATTTTCACCCTTTTTAACTATACTTGTAAAAGATATCATTTTATGGTCAAAATATTTTGAAGCTAGAGCATCTAAACCTACTTTTGAACTTGTATCTAAAAGCCATGCTAAAACCATAGTATCAGCAAATAGGTTTAATTCTATGTCAAAATTATATTTTATAATATCATAATCATATTTGAAGTTTTGTACTAGTAACTTAAACTGATTTAATAAAACTAATGCCTCTTTTGCATCCTCTTTAGATATTTGATTTCCTACACCTAAATAGAAATGTCCAATTGGTACATAGTAAGCTTCCTTATCATTAAAAGCAAAAGAAAAACCAACTATTTTAGCCTTTTTAGTATCTAAATCAGTTGTTTCAGTATCAAAGGCTACTATTGACTCTTTTGCTATACTATTTATAATATTTAAAAGCTCCTCTTTAGTATCCAAGGTTTTATAACTTACTTCGATTTTCTCTTTTGGTTTAGGCATTTGAGTTTTATAATTTAATCCATTTTGATGAACTCTATCAATTATTCTATTTAAATCATACTCAAGTAAAATATCTTCAATTTTTAAAATAGGATTTTCACTTGGTAGTAAAAACTCTTCTAATATATCAATACAATGGCAATCAGTTTTTAAAGTAACTAACTCTTTTGAGATAAATGCCATCTCTTTGTTCTCTTCTAAAAGTTTTTTCCATCTAGGTTTTGAAATATTTTCTAAATTTGCATAAATATTATCTAAGGTTCCAAACTCTTTGATTAAAGCTTCAGCTGTTTTAGCACCAACACCTTTAACACCTGGAATATTATCAGCACTATCACCTATAAGCGCTTGATAATCTGTAAATTGCTTAGGATGAACACTATATTTTTCAAAACATTTATCTTCATTTATAATTGTTTTTTTGATTGGGTCAAATAAATAAATAACATCATCATCAATTAATTGATATAAATCTTTATCATGGGATACAACTCTAACTTCTAAATCTTTATCTCTTGCATCATGAGCAATAGAAGCAATAATATCATCAGCTTCAAAACCATCTTTAATAGCTGTTTTAAATCCCATTTTTTCAATCCAAGAAATTGCAATTGGAAGTTGTTTTAATAAATCCTCAGGAACATCAGGTCTATGTGCTTTATATGCATCAAAAATCTCTTTTCTAAATGTATCACCTTTTGAATCTAAAGCAAAAACTATATAATCTGTCTCAAAATCTTTTCCAATATTTGATATAAAATTCATAAATCCTGTAAGTAGACCAGTGGGAAAACCACTTTTTGACCTTAAAGGAGGTAGCGCATAAAAACTTCTAAATAAAAATCCAAAAGTATCTATAACTGTTATCACTTTTTTAGCGCTATTATTGTCGTTATTCATAAAATAATTCCTTTCTTTAAACTTTTTATATTATAATATAAAGATATAAAAATAAGTTTATTTAAGGTTATTTGATGTCCTCAAAACTAGAAAAGTTAGAAAAATTAAAAAACAGTAACTTAGAATTAAAAGAGATGATTAACAACTCTTGGGATGGTATTGCTATTATAGATAGTAATAGTAAATTAATATATGTAAATGATGCTTTTATCCCAATGTTAGGTTTTCAAAAAATAGAATTACTTTCAAGCTCTATGGTTGACTTGATTAAAGAAGATTACAAAAAACCATTTTTACAACTACTAACTGATAATAAAAGTAATACCTATTTTACTGATATAAATGTTGTTTGTACAAGAAAAGATGGGAAACCTATTTATTTAAAAATAACTGTCTCTTTAATGCTAAATAAAAAGTATTTTGTTTTAAATGCAAAAGATATTACAAAAGAGATTTCTGATGATGAAATTCTAAATAACTATGTAATTTCTAGTCATACAGATGTAAATGGAACAATTACAGAGGTTTCTGATGCCTTTTGTAAATTAACAGGTTATTTAAAAGAGGAGCTAATTAATAAGTCCCATTCTCTAATCCAACATCCTGATACAACAAATGAGACTTTTGCTCAACTTTGGAATACAATAAAAAGCGGAAATGAGTGGTCAGGAAGACTTAAAAATAGAAAGAAAAATGGAGATACTTTTTGGGTTGATGTTAGAATAAAACCAATTTACAACAAATATGGTGATATTATTGGTTATACCTCTTTAATGTTTGATATTACAAATGAACTATTTTTGGATCAAAAAGTTATTGACCAAAACTCAAAACTAAATATTATGACAGAAACAATTAGAACAATTTCCCATGAATGGAGACAGCCTTTAAATAGTATCTCAATATTAGCCCAAAAGTTATCCTTAGAGCTTGAAGATGATAAAGAGTCTTTTATGACCTTGGAAAAGATAAAAAATAGTATAAATAGCTTATCTAATACTATTGAGGATTTTAAAACTTTAGTTGAGTTTAAGGGTGAAAAACAGAGAGTTAATATTAAGCAATTAATAGAAACATTAATAAAACCATATAAAAGCATGAGTGAATTTACCATAGATATTGATAATAATATAAATGTGGAAATTTATGAAAATAGAGTTATAAATATCTTTAATAATATTATTCAAAACTCTATTGAAGCTATGAATAAAAACTCCATAGAGAATAGAATGATAAACATTCTTATAAAAAATGTTTATAATAGTTTAGATATACAAATAAGTGATAATGCAGGTGGAATAGATAAATCAATAATTAATAGGGTATTTGAACCATATTTTTCTACAAAAGAGCAGCTTCATGGAGTTGGACTTGGCTTGTATATTTGTAAAAATATACTAGAATTACATTTAAATGGTTCAATAAAATTAGAAAATAAAAACAATGGCGTAGTTGTATATATTAAATTACCCATAAGTGAAGGAAAATAAATATGATAATAATACCAGCTAGACTTAATTCAAGTAGATTTGCTAATAAAATTTTAGTAGATATTTTAGGCTTACCAATGGTAATTAGAACAGCTAAACAAGTTAGTTCTTTAGACAAAGTTACAATAGCAACAGATTCACAAGAGGTTATTGATTTAGCAAAAGAGCATGGAATAAATGCTGTTTTAACATCAACAAAACACCAAAGTGGAACAGATAGAATAAATGAAGCAGCTCAAATTTTGAATTTAAATGAAAATGATATTGTAATAAATGTCCAAGGAGATGAGCCATTTATTGAAAAAGAGGTGGTTGAGGCTGTTATAAATAGAGTTAAGGAAGTTAAAGAAAACAATGAAGATATTATGATTGTATCATGCCATAAAAAAATATCTTCAGAGTTAGCTGATGATCCAAATCATGTAAAAGTATTATTAAATGATAAAGGAAATGCAACATATTTTTCAAGAAGTAAGATTCCATATCATAGGGATCACTATGAAGAGTCTAGTTATAATGGTCATTTAGGTATTTATGGTTTTACAGTAAAAAGCTTAAAAGAGTTTTGTTCTTTGCCACCTGCTGCTACTGAAAATATTGAAAAACTAGAGCAATTAAGAGCTATTTATCATGAGAAAAAAATTGCAATGGTTGAGGTTCAATCAAAATCTTTTGGAATTGATACAGAAGAAGATTTAAAAAATGCAATAAGAATTTTTGGAAAATAAAGTTAATTTTAAAATCTTTGGTGTAAGATATAGTTTTAATAAGGAATTTTATGGATTTATGTACTACTGAATTAGAAAAAGAAAAAGAGATAAACTCTCATTTAATGAATTTAACAAATGACCCTATTTTAATGACAGATGGTGTAAAAATATTATATTCAAATAAAAATCTAAAAGAAATTCTAAAAAATAATAATCTCTCTCAAGATGATAACAGTTTTTTAAACTTGAAAAAAGCTCTTATAAAAGAGGATGGTATTAGTTTAAAAGATTTAAATTTAGATGATATTATTAATAAAAATATTAAAGTCTCACTATGTAAATTAAAAAATAAAAAATCCACTTTTATTTTGAAGTGTAATTATTTAAAAAATAGCAAACAATATTTAATATATCTAAATGATGTTACTTTAGAATTAGAGTATGAAATTGACAAACATAAACTTCTTTATACAGATAGTTTAACAGCATTACCAAATAGAATAAAGCTAATAGAAGAGCTTAAAATTGGTGAACTTGATATTAAATCATTATCAATAATCGATATTAACTCTTTTAAAGAGATTAATGATTTTTTTGGAAATAAAATTGGAGATGAAATTTTAGTAGGAGTTGCTAAAATCATAAAAAAAGAGATACACAAGTATAAATATTTAACCCTATACAAATTTCCAGCTGACACTTATTGTATTGTAAATTTAGATGAAGAGCAAAATAAATTTATAGAAATAATATCAAATATAGTTTCTAAAATTGATGAAAAGATTTTTACTATTGAAAATAATGAGATAAATGCAAGGGTTAGAGCAGGTATCTCATTTTCTGAAAAAAATAACAAACTAATAACCGCTGATTTAGCCTTACAATCTGCAAAAAAAGATATGAAAGATTATTTAGTATTTTATGACCAACTTGATAATATTCAAGAGTATAAAAACAATATTCAATGGACTAAAAAAATCAAATATGCCTTAGAGCATGATAATATTGTAGTATACTTTCAACCACTAATCAACAATGAAACACTAAAAGTAGAGAAATATGAGTGTTTAGTAAGAATGATTGATGAAGAAAAGATTATATCACCCTACTTTTTCTTGGATATTTCAAAAAAATCTAACCAATATAGTAAAATAACAAGAATTGTAATAGAAAAATCTTGTCAAACTTTTACAAATTTAGTT
>CBFIGT010000048.1:0-16185 GCA_965662175.1 Arcobacter sp.
AAAAAATGTATAATACTTTTAAGGCAATATTAAAGAGTGATACTTAATAAAGGAGCTTTTATGGAATTTGGACAAATACCACAGCTTAATGAGTTTCAAGCGCAAAGTATAAAGAATTTAGAAATTGTTGATAGAAGTGCTTCTTCAAATTTGATTAATTCTGAAAAAGAGCCTAAAGAAGTTCTTAAAGTTGAAGATACGCAACTTGAAAAATTTAAAGAAATAAAAGTTGAAAAAGGTAATTTCTCAACATACAATGAAGTAAATTTAACAAACTTAAATTTTGGATACAATGCTGAATCCAAAGACTTTTTTATAAAAGTTAAAAGGGGTGATGTTGAAAGTCAATACCCAACTGATGAGATGATGAGAATGAAAGCATATTTAATGAGTGCAAATGAAAAATCTGCTCAAGAAAATTCATCTGCAAGTAAAATTGATGCTAGTTAGTTATTTGAACTCTCTTTTTTTCAAGTAAATCTCTAGCTTCAAAATATCTGTTTTTATTATCAATATCAACAACTTTTAATAAATCTTTATACTTTTCAAAAACTTTCCAAATTTTTTCATAAGCAGCATATCTATTTTTTCTATATAAAGCCAAAGCTGTTGCTCCATTTATAAGCCCTTGTACAGCTTTTGCTTTTTGTTTTTGTTCAGATTTTTTATAAGCTCTCCATTCATCTTCTAAAAGTTCATGGGCTTCAACAAATTTCTCATCTTCAAGGGCTTTTATAAAACAATTTATACTCAAGAGTTTATCTCTTTATCTAAATAGTATCCTGTATATGAGCCACTTTTTTTATGATTAGCAGCTAATTGTTCAGGTGTTCCCTCATCAACTATCATTCCACCTTTATTTCCACCCTCAGGTCCCATATCTATTACCCAATCAGAGTTTTTAACAATATCTAAATTATGCTCAATTACTAAAACAGAGTTCCCTAAATCAACTAAATGATGAAGCACTTTTGTTAATCTATCAACATCAGCAAAATGAAGACCTGTTGTTGGTTCATCTAATACATATAGAGTATTTCCCGTATCTTTTTTACTAAGCTCTTTTGATAATTTAATTATTTGGGCTTCTCCACCTGAAAGTGTAACGGCATTTTGTCCTAATGTAATATATCCTAAAACTACATTTTGTAAGGTTTCTAGTTTTGAATGTACTTTAGGTACTTTTTTAAAAAATTCAAAGGCTTCATCTACACTCATATTAAGAACATCAGAGATTGATTTTCCTTTATATAATATTTCTAGTGTTTGTGTATTATATCTTCTACCATGGCACTCATCACATTTCACCATGATATCAGGTAAAAAGTGCATCTCAATTTTTATTTCACCTTCACCTTGACACTTCTCACATCTTCCACCTTTAACATTAAAAGAGAATCTTCCTATTTGATAACCTCTTAGTTGTGCCTCTTTTGTTTTTGAAAAGAGTGTTCTAATCTCATCCATAAGTCCTGTATATGTTGCAGGATTTGATCTTGGTGTTCTTCCTATTGGACTTTGGTCTAAATATATTACCTTATCAAGATCTTCAAGTCCTTCAATAGTAACACCATCAACTTTATTTACTTTTCTTGCATGATTTAAAAGCTCTTTTGCTGTTGGAAGTAGGGTTTGTAAAATAAGTGATGATTTACCACTTCCACTAACTCCTGTAATTGCACATAGATTTTTAAGTGGGATTTTTACACTTAAGTCTTTGATATTGTTTATAGTTACATCTTTTATTTCTATAAATTTTTCTTGAGGTCTATTATGTGGATAATCTATTTTTTTCTTACCTGTTACATATTTGGCAGTTAGGGTATTAGCTTTTTTCATTTTTGCTAATGTTCCCTCAAATACAATCTCTCCACCATATTTTCCTGCATTTGGTCCTATATCAACTATATAATCAGCAGCTTCAATAGTCTCTTTATCATGCTCAACTACAATTACAGTATTACCTTTCTCTTGTAATGCTCTTAGAGTTTTAATAAGTTTACTTGTATCTCTTTCATGCAAACCAATTGAGGGTTCATCAAGTACATACATAACTCCTGTAAGACCTGAACCAATTTGTGAGGCTACTCTAATTCTTTGGGCTTCTCCCCCTGAAATAGTCCTAGCATCTCTTCCTAGGGTAATATAACCTAATCCAACGTCATTTAAGAAAAATATTCGTTCACGTATCTCTTTTAAAATTGGTGCTGAAATCATTTGTGATTGTTTAGAAAAATATTTAAAATTTTCATCATCATGAAAAAATTTATAAGCCTCTTCAATAGGTAGTGTAATAATCTCTGAAATAGTTTTATTTGCTACACGTACAGCTTGAGAAGAGGGTTTTAATCTATTACCCTTACAATCACTACAAGCTTTTTCAGTCATATATTCACCTAAATCTTTTTCATCTTTTATCATATCATAGGCAATTTTTACTACACCTTCCCATTTTCTTGTTAGGGTATGTCTTTTCCATGTAAATACAGCATCCTCAACTCCACCATGTAAAATTGATTTTTTTTCATAATCTTTAAGCTCCTCAAAAGGAATAGTTGTACTTATTTTGGCACCCTCACAATATGCTTTAAGCATCTTAAAGTAGTAACCTTTATTAAATCCATATATAACCCTAACAGCTCCATCATCAATACTTAAACTCTCATTGATTACTTTTTTCATATCAAGGGCATATCTAATTCCTAAACCATCACAAGTTGGACAAGCACCTTTTGGTGAGTTAAAAGAGAAAGTCAAGGGTTCAAGTGGCTCAAAAGAGATTTTACAATCAAAACAAGCCATATGTTCACTATAATGAATATGTTTTTCAACTCCTAACTCTTCATGATTTAAAATTTCAACCTCAAGCTCTCCGAAACTCTCTTTTAGACCTTTTTCAACATCTTGGGCAATTCTATCTTTGTTTTCATCTTTTATTACAACCCTATCAATTACTACTTTGATGGTATGCATTTGACTTTTCCCAAGCTCTATCTCTTCATCAAGTCTAACCATAACACCATCAATCATAGCTCTAACATAACCTTTTCCCCTAAGGCTTTCTAAAAGGTCAGCAAAGCTACCTTTTTTTCTATTTACTAAGGGTGCCAAAATTACAATTTTAGCATTTTCAGGAAGCAATAGCACTTGCTCAATTACGTCACTAGCACTCATTTTTGATATTGGTTTATTACATTTATGACAGTGTTGAGTTCCTACTCTTGAGTATAGTAGTCTAAAATAATCATAAACTTCTGTAATAGTACCAACTGTTGAACGTGGATTTTTAGAAGTTGTTTTTTGGTCAATTGCAATTGCAGGTGTTAAACCCTCAATTCTTTCAACATCAGGTTTTCCTACTTTGTCTAAGAATTGTCTAGCATAAGCAGAGAGTGATTCTATATATCTTCTTTGCCCCTCAGCATATAAAGTATCAAAGGCTAAAGTAGATTTTCCACTTCCTGAAAGTCCTGTAAAAACAATAAGTTTGTTTTTTGGGATTTCTAAATTGATATTTTTTAGATTATTCTCTTTTGCATTAAATATTTTAATTGTATTATTCATAAAATTTTATCCATTATAATTTTTTCTTATCACGTAAATATGCATTATACCAAATAAAAATGAAACTAAATATATAAAAAATGTAAGTTAAAAAATCTAAGCTTATTAATCTTTTTCTATATGTATAGTTTGAGTTGGAAATGCAAATTCACAAGAATTTTTTTTCACAAGATTTGAAATTTTTATAATTACATCTTGTTTTGTTTTTAGCCAATCTTCCCAATCAGCACTTCTACTAAAACAGTAAACTAAGATATTTATAGAGCTATTACTATATTCATCAATATAAACTAATAAATTGTTTTTAATCCCTAATAAATCCTCTTTTTTTAGTAAATATGGTTTTTTGTCAATATTCAATTTATTTGTAGATATTTCAGGATGATTTTGCAACATCTCTCTTATATCTTCAACAAGATTTTCAATATTATCCATTTTTGAAGAGTAAGTTACTCCTATGGACATTTTTATTCTTCTTCCTATTACTCTTTTTGACCAGTTTATAATAGCTATATTTGCTAATTGTGCATTTGGTACTGTTATCATTGCATTTGCAAATGTTCTAATTCTTGTTGTTCTCATTCTTATATCAACTACAGTACCCTCAATTGTTCCAGCTTCAATCCAATCTCCTTGAGAAAAAGAGTTATCAGTAATAATATTTAATGAACCAAAAAAGTTTGATAGTGTATCTTTTGCAGCAAGTGCAACTGCAATACCACCAATTCCAAGGGAGGCTAAAATAGCTTTAATATCTAAATCAAGTTGAATAAATAAAAATAAAAAAATAAATATTATAATTAAAACTTTAGTAATTCTAAGTACAAAATCAACCATCTCTTTTCGCATATTTGGATAGTGTTTAAAAATCTCATCAGATGATAAATTTATATAATTACTTAAAACCTTATATAATAAGAGACTTATTAAAGCAATATATGCTGTATTAAACCAGGGTGTTAAAAAATATATTTTACGGCTATCATCAATTAATAAAAAAATTGATAACTCAATTGTAAAGATATAAAGTATTAGGCTAAATGTAAAGTTAAAACTATTTGGAATAATCTCATCTATTCTAAAATGAAGGTATTTTATTAATATTTTTTTTAGTAATTTACCAAAAAAAGGCATTATTACTTTTTTAAATATTATAAAAAATATAAAAATTACAAACAGAATAGTTAGTTTTCCAATAGAGAGATTTAAGTGATAAGTTAAGATATTAGATAGATTTTTTGTATAAGGATTATTATCAATTTTTTCAATTATATATTTCATACTTAATTCATCTAAAATAAAATTTTTTTCTCTATACTCATTTATATTAGTTTTTAAATAGTTAAATATTAATAAATTAGCTTTTATTTGTGCTTCTAAGTGTTTATAAACTTTTTTATACTCTTTTGATAGGCTATCTTGATTTAATAAAACTTAATTATAAATATTTTTAAAATTATCTATATTAATTGAGCTAGTTTTATTCATCTTTTCATCTAATAAATTAAAAAAGAATTTTTTATTTTTAAAAGAGTTTTTTCCAATTATTATCTCATTTATAGTCTCTGCAAATGTTTTTTCATTCTCTTGAATTAAAACTTTAATTGTATCCCTTGAAACAGCTAAACTATTATCATGTTTTGAGTTAATATCAATTTTACTACTTAAGTATCTTAGGTTTTTTTCATAGTTTTGTTCATCAAATTGATAAGAAATCTCTTTATTAATATTTTTTATGATTTTTTCAATTTCATTCTCTATTTTTTCAATTTGTTTATCACTATTTGTTTTTAGAGTTTTACTTTGAATAAGTTGTATTATAAAACCCAAATCGTATGAACTTATACTACTTATTTTATCACTATTTATTTTGTCAAGATTATTTTCATTATTTAATTGGCTTTGGGTATCATCATATGAATCTAGGGCAAAAGTTTGTAAACTAAATAATAAAACTAGAACTATAATATTTATTAAAGTTTTTAAATTTTTCATTTTATTCTCAATTTTGTATATTAAAAAAATGTTTTATACACCATCATAAAAAGAGTAATAGTGTATAAAATTAAAACATATTTTTTGTATGAACTTACATTTATCATATGTTTCGCTTTTATTCCTAAGTATACACCAAAAAGTGAAGCAATACCAACAGTAGCACCCTCACTATAAAGCATATGTCCATTTAAACTTAAAGATATAAATCCAGCACTTGAAGAAAAAATTACAAAAAATAGACCCAAAGATGTTGCTATTTTCAATTTATAGTGCATAAATGCAACTAATATAGGTGTTAGCATAATAGAACCACCAACTCCAATACTCATAGCAATCATACCAATAATAGCACCTATTAGTATAAGCATTATTTTAGAGTGTTTTTTTACTTCAATATCTTGTTCAGCGGGAGTTGAAAATATTTTTAATATTGAAAAAATTAATATGGCTATAAAAAAGTATTGTAGGGTTTCATTTGATAATGATGAGATAATAAATCCAGAAGATAAACCTCCTAAAAAGCCACCAACTCCTATTAATATACCATCAACTAAAACTCCAGATTGTTTTTTGCTATTTAAGAAAGAGCCAAATATTGAGCTAAATATCATTTGCATAATTGAAATTGATATTGCTTCTTTCATCAGAAATCCAGCCATCAATAGCATTGGAACAAGAATCATTCCTCCTCCAACACCAAAGAAACCGGATATAAATCCTGTTAAAACTCCAAAAAATAAAAGCTCTAATATCATTATTTAATAGAGTTCATAGCTGAAATAAATTTTTTGTAAATAGACTCTAATTCATGGTCTTCATTACTTATATCTATTCCTTCATGTTTTTTAATTGCATGTTCAAGTACAGCAACTCTTTTTAGAAGATATTCAAACATCTCTTTATTAATATCAGGTAAATCAGCATGATTTAACTTACCATTTTTATCTTCTCTTTTTATAATTTTTGCAGGAACTCCAACAGCTGTTGAGTTTTTTGGTACATCACAAATTACAACAGAGTTTGCACCAATTTTACTATTTTTTCCTACTGTAATATTTCCTAGAACTTTTGCTCCACTTCCAATTACAGAGTTTGCTTTAATAGTAGGGTGTCTTTTTCCTTTGTTTAAACTAACACCACCTAAAGTTACACCTTGATAAATAAGAACATCATCTTCAATAATTGCAGTTTCACCAATAACAACACCAATTCCATGGTCAATAAAAACACGTCTTCCTATTGTTGCTGCTGGGTGAATATCCATATTACAAAAAAATTGAGTTAATCCCATAATAATTCTAGCAAATAGTTTCCAACCTCTATTATAAAGTCTATTTGCAACCCTATGATTTATCATTGCCCAAACACCTGGATAATTGAAAAAAAGTTCAATATTTGAGTTTAGGGCAGGGTCATTTAGTTTTGGAACTGAAAAATCCTCTCTTATTTGTTTCCATAGGGAAATTTTTGGATCTAATTTGTCATTATCTAAATCATCATCATTCATAATAACTCCATATAGTTTTTAAATAACTATTTTCATTTAAGTATTTATCTAAAATATTATATATATCTTCAGATAGATTTTTTGATAAAATTGCCTTCATCTCTTCTGTATCATAATCAATATCTTCTAGAATATCAATTATCTTTTGAGACTCTAATATTTTTTCTAAATTAACTTCACCATCTTTAAATATTACATTAACTTCAGTTGGATGAGAAAAAAGATTATGTTTCATACCCAAGGTATCTTGATAAGCACCAACATTAAAAAAACCTATAAAATAGTCTTGTTGATTTAGATTTACATCATGTAAATAAAGAGGTTTTTTCATATCAAATGGTAACTCTCCATCACTATCACAAGTAATATCCCATAATGAAGCACTTCTTGTTGGTTTTTTATCAAGATGAGTTATAGGCATAATTGGAAACTCTTGGTCAATTCCCCAATAATCAGGAAGTGATTGAAACAGTGAGAAGTTTAATAAATACTTCTCTTGAATATTTTCATCAAGTTTTTTTAACTCTCCATAATCATCTATCTCAAGTAGTGATATTGCTTTTTTAATAATTTGATGTGTTAAAATTTCAGCATTTGATCTATCTTGTAAATCAATATAACCTAAATCAAATAGTGTTAAAAGAGATTCCATATGGTCAATACTATCATGCATAAACTCATAAGCTGTTTTTTTGCTCATATCCCTATGTAAATAAAATAGCTCTTGTATTAAAGGAGGATTTACATCTTTTAATTTTAGATGGTCAAGCTCATATTCAGCTGAAAAAAGTTCTAAAACAGGAGCAATAAGTACAGTTGAAGCAGCTGAAATAAATCTACCTGATTCAGTAAAAATATTTGGTTCCTCAACATCTTTTTGTTTTGCAATCTCTTTTAGTGTAAATACAACATCATTTGCAAACTCAGTTAATGAATAAAATCTACTTCTTTCATAAGCACTATACTCAACAGCTAATCCTCCACCAATATTGATTGATGATAAGTTTGTAGCACCTAAGTTTTTAAGTTCAGCATAAATATGCCCTGACTCTCTTAATGCTTTTTTCAAAGGTTTAATAGAGTTCATAGCTGAACCAATATGGAAATGAATCATTGTTAAATATTTTACAATAGAGTTATCTTCCATTAGTTCATAAGCTTCTAAAATCTCTGTTGAAGTTAAACCAAATTTAGAGTTTATTCCACCACTTTTAGCCCAAAGTCCACTTCCACCACTATGAAGTCTAACTCTTAAACCAATACTTGGACACTCCATTTGAGTCTCTTTTAAAACTTCAACAATCATCTCAAGCTCATTTAAACCCTCAATAATTAGTGTAATATTATGTCCCATTGATTTAGCAATAAAGCCTAAATGAATCATCTCTTTATCTTTAAATCCATTTACAGTAATAGGTGAACCCATATTATTATATGTCATTGCAATAATAAGCTCAGCCTTACTTCCAGCTTCTAATCCATAATTATACTTTTTTCCCTCATTTACAAGTGGATGAATAAAGTTAGGAAGTTGATTAACTTTTAAAGGGAAAACAGCATTAAAACTACCTTTATAATCATATTCACTAATACTTGCATTAAATGTATCATAAAGTGTACTTATTTGTTTTTTTGTTATATGTGGAAATCTTAAAAGTAAAGGACCTTTAAAATCTTGTTGTCTTATCTCTTTTACTATTGATATTAGAGAGGGTTTACAATCATAATTTACTTTTGCTAAACCATCTTCTATTATAAAATTATCATCACTCCAGATGTCAATACCATAGTTATTCACTAAAAATCCTCTATATTAAAATTTTTTTCTTCTTGTGTCTCAATATTTTTGGTGTATATTGTACCACTATTTAGTTCATTTTCGCCCATAAGTGCCACAATAGTTGCATTATGTTTTTCAGCCAATTTAAAATGTTTACCAAAAGCTCTTGGTGTATACTCAATTACAGTTTTGCTTGTTTTTCTTTTATTAACTGCAATTTTTGTTAGGGTATTTAAAGCCTCTTGGCTAAGTGCACCTAAATATATAATATCCTCTTTTTTCTCTTGCATTTTTACAAGCTCTAGTAATCTTTCAATTCCTATTGCAAATCCAATTCCAGGAGTTGCACGACCTCCTAAAAATTCAACAAGTCTATCATATCTTCCACCACCAGCAATAGCACTTTGAGCTCCAATTTCACTTGAAGTGAACTCAAAAGCTGTTTGAGAATAGTAATCTAATCCTCTAACTAAGTTTGAATCAATTTCATAAGCAATTGCATTAAAATCTAAAATCTCTTTTAATTTTTCAAAATCACTATCACAATTTTGGCAAAGATTATTTGTAATTTTTGGAGCATCAACTAATAAAGATTGACATTTCTCATTTTTACAATCAAGTACTCTTATAGGATTTGTTTCAATTCTTCTATTACAATCTTCACAAAGCTCACTTCTAAAGTTATTTAATGTTTTTACTAAATTCTCTTTATATTGAGGCATACATGAGGGACAGCCAAGAGAGTTAAGTTGTAGTTTAAATCCGATTTTAAAGAAGTCTAAAATCTCTTTTATCATCATTATAATATTTGCATCTTCATAAACAGAACTAACTCCAAATACTTCACAACCAAATTGGTGAAACTCTCTTAGTCTACCTTTTTGTGGTCTTTCATATCTAAACATAGGTCCATAATAGTACCATCTATATGTTCCACCGGCTCTATCAAATTTGTTTTGTATAAAAGATCTAACAACTCCAGCTGTTCCCTCAGGTCTTAAACATACATCATTTTCACCTTTGTCTATAAATTGATACATCTCTTTGTTTACAATATCACTACTTTCACCAACTGATCTTTTAAATAGTGCTGTTTCTTCTAAAATAGGAGTTTCTAGATATGTAAATCCATAGTTTTTGGCTATCTTAGCTGCATTTTCAATAAAATATGTAAATAATTCGCTTTCATTTCCTAAAATATCATTCATACCTCTTAGGCTTTGAATATTTTTTTTACTCATTAATAAAATCCTCAATTTTCTTGGCAATCTCTTCTATACTTAAACTAGCATCAATAAAAATATAGTTTAAGTTAAGCTCTTTTATAGTCTGTTTCATTCTGGTTTGAATATCAAGTAAATAATCAATTCCCCTTGATTCTATAGAGTCATTGGCTTTATTACCTAATCTACTTTTTAACTCTTCTCAACTTAGCTCTAATAAAATAGTGTGAGTTGGTAAAATATTTGATGTTGCAATTAAATTTAAGTTTGTTACAATATCAATTGGCAGGTTTGAAGCATAAGCAATTCCTGATATTACAGACCTATCTGAAATCACCATTTTATCTAAATTTGGTTTTATAACTTCTTCAATATGCTCAGCCCTATCAGCCAAAAATAGAAACATCTCAGCAACTTTTGATTTTGCTTCACCATTTAAAGCCATTTCCCTAAGTTTTAAGCCCATAGGTGTTGCACCTGGTTCTTTTGTAAAAATAGCTTCTTTATGATTTTGTGATAAAATCTCTAATTGAGTAGATTTTCCTGCTGTATCAATTCCCTCAATTACTACATACATTTTGTAACTTCTTTTGGAATAAGATGCTCAAATTTACCCTTAAATCTAATAATTTCTCTTACAATTGTAGAACTAACAAAAGCATTTTCTAATGTTGGCATTAAATAAAGTGTTTCTATATTTTTATTTATTGAAGAGTTTGCATAACCCATTTGTAATTCAAACTCAAAATCACTAACAGCTCTTAAACCTCTAATTATTGTAGTGGTATTTAAACTAGTTGCTAAATCAACTAATAAAGTATCAAAGCCAACAACTTTTACCCCTGAAATATTTTTAGTTGCTTCTTTTACAAATTCAACTCTTTTTTCATGGGAGAACATTGGTTTTTTTCTTTCACTCTTTGCAACAGCAATTACAACTTCATCAAAGATATTACTAGCTCTTTTAATAATATCCATATGACCATTTGTAATAGGGTCAAAAGTTCCTGAATAAATTGCACTTTTAAATGAAGATATTGGTTTTATGTTTTCGTTATTATTCATCATCTTTCCATCTTTTATATAAACTATTTTCTATATTTAAAATATCAAACCATTTTCCAATAATAAAGTTTTCCATTTCATCAATTGAAGCGGTATTTGAATAATAACCTAAAATTGGAGGCGATATGGTAACACCTATTTTTGCTAATTTTGTCATATTTTTTAAAGCTATTACAGAAAAGGGCATCTCCCTTGGAACTAATACCGCATCTCTTTTCTCTTTAATTGCTACACTAAAAGCTCTTGTAATTAAATTATCGGCTAATCCATGTGCACACTTAGCTAATGTATTCATAGAACAAGGTAATATAATCATCTTGTCTGTTTTAAATGAACCCGAAGCTATAGGTGCTGCTATATTATCATTGCTAAAAAATTTTATATTTTTTTTATCTTGAAGTTCTTTAAAAGTAGAGTCATTTTCATGTTTGAAAGCAACCTTTGCACTTTTTGATATTACAACAAAAGCATCAATATTTTCTGGTAAAAGTTTTAAAAATTTAAGAGCCAAATTCGAACCACTAGCCCCTGTTATACCAACAACTAACCTCAAAATAAATCCTTTGTATTTGATAAAAAAAGATATTACCCGAAAATTTCTTTTTTTTCAAATCATTCCTTAGTATGAAGAAAAAAATAATTACACACATGGGCCTTGTAAATTAATAAATTTAAGCTAAAAATAAGAAATGTAATGTTAACATTATGTATAATTTAAATTGCAATAAAGCAAACGAATTGTATAATAATTTCTTTAAAATTATACTCTTTGTAGAAAGGTAATAGTATGTCAAAAATCTTCACATATGTTAGAATTAACAAAAATAATAAAGAGTACACAAAAGTTCAAGAAGAGAATATTAATAAATATGTTCAAAAACATAATTTGGAAGTTTATTATAATATTGAGGTAGAAATAAATACTCCATCTGAAGAAAAAAATATTTTACAGCTTGTAAAATCTTGTAAAATAGATTCCACTTTGATAGTTTATGATTTAAATGTATTTGGAAGAACAGCTGAAACTATTTTAGAGATTGTAAAGTTTTTATTAGAGAATAGAATCAATATTGTTGTAATAAAACAAAACCTTGATTTAGTTGATAATAATGACATGTTAACAAAAATGATTTTAGGTGTTATTTCAATGACTATATCTTTAGAAAAAGATTTAATGAGCCTAAGAACAAAAGAGGCATTAACAGCTAAAAAACTAAAAGGTGAAAGTTTAGGTAAACCAAAAGGTACAATTCAAAAATCAAAATTTGATAAACAAAGAGACAAAATCGAAGAGTTATTAAGTGTTGGTTTATCAGTTAGAAAAATTGCAAAACTCTTAGGATACAACAACCATATAGGTTTAAATAATTATGTTAAAAAGAGAAATATAAGAGATAATTTAGATGGCTCTTTAGAGAAAATAGCTAGCTAGAACCTTTATATTTACTTTCATTTACTTTCCATTAAATAGTTATTTAA
This sequence comes from Arcobacter sp., assembly GCA_965662175.1. Classification (GTDB taxonomy): domain Bacteria; phylum Campylobacterota; class Campylobacteria; order Campylobacterales; family Arcobacteraceae; genus Arcobacter. The sequence continues at coordinate 12,617 of CBFIGT010000048.1, forward strand.
GATAATTTATTAACATTATCAAATAATATTTAAAATAATCAAGGATAAATAGTGATTTCAGGATTTCAAGTTTTAATTCAAAATATACTGAATTGAGAGATTTATGACAAAGATTTTAATGATTGAAGATGACCCTGAGTTTTCTGAACTTTTAGGTGAGTATTTAGCAAAGTATAATATTATTATTACAAATTATGAAGACCCTTTTTTAGGTCTTTCATGTGATATCTCTAAATTTGATTTATTAATTTTGGATTTAACTTTACCTGGAATTGATGGATTAGATGTATGTAAAGAGATTTCTAAAAAATATACTATTCCTATTATAATCTCAAGTGCAAGGGGTGATGTAACTGATAAGGTTATAGGTTTGCAACTTGGAGCTGATTATTACTTACCAAAACCTTATGATCCAAAAGAGATGTATGCTGTTATTCAAAGCTTGATTAGACGAAATAAAAAGTTAAATAATGAAGAAAAAGAGAAGTGTAATTTTGATTATGATTTAAAAAGTCAAAAAATATTTTTCAAAAAGAAAGAGTTAGTTTTAACACAAGCTGAATATCAAGTTATCTCAACACTACTAAAAAACAAAAATGCAATAGTTTCAAGGGAACAAATAGTAAATTCATGTAGCAGTTTAAGTGACAGTAATAGTAAAAGCTTAGATGTAATTATTGGAAGATTAAGATTAAAACTAAATGATAGTTCCAAAAACCCTAATTATCTTTTTTCAATAAGAGGTTTAGGTTATAAATTAGCACAATGAATTTAAACTCAATAAAAACAAAAATAGATATAGTTTTTGTCTCTTCATTAATCTTACTTTTTACTGGATTCTTTTTTTATTACAGTAGTGATAAAAATCAAAGGGAAAATCAAGTTGTCTCTTATCATGAAAAACTTTCAAACTATCTTTTTTTTAATAGAAGCAGCGAGTTTGAAGTTTTGGATTATTTAGAAAACTTAGATTTCGAAACTGTTATTAAGCCATCTATAATTTTAAAATCAGGAAACTATATAAGTAATAGAATTGGTTTTGATACAATCAGTTATAATGAAGAGTTCTATATTCATATTAAAACCCCTCATTTTAGAATTTTATTTAAAGATTTAACTATTTATAGTAAAAACTATACGGCTTATTTTTTATTTTTTCTGTTTTTTTTACTTTTAATCTCTATTTATATTTGGTTGATAAAGAGTTTAAAACCTTTAGAAACATTAAAAGAAAATATTATAAAGTTTTCAAATGGTGATTTAACAATTGATTGTAGTAGTTCAAAAAAAGATGAAATAGCTCAAGTCTCAAATGAGTTTGATAAGGCTGTTAAAAAAATAGATTTACTACTTAAATCAAGACAACTATTTTTAAGAACTGTTATGCATGAACTTAAAACACCAATTGCAAAGGGACGAATTGTAAGTGAACTAATTGATGATGAAAAACAAAAAAATAGAGTTCATAATATTTTTGAAAAGTTAGATTATTTGATAAATGATTTTGCAAAAATCGAGCAAATTGTATCACAAAACTTTAGACTAAATTTTAAAACATATAGTTTAGAGGATATTTTTGAAAGTAGTATTGAGATGTTAATGATAACTGAGTATAAAAATAAAATCTGTACTAATTTTAATGCAAAAGAGAAAATTCTTGTTGATATTGAACTATTTTCTTTGGTATTTAAAAACTTAATTGATAATGCTTTTAAATACTCAAGAGATAAAAAAGTAGAGATAAAAAAGCAGAAGAATGAAATTTTATTTATTTCAAAAGGTGAAGCTTTAAGTAAACCATTAGAGAGCTATTTTGAACCTTATCATAACTCAACAGAGAATAAAACACATGGAATGGGACTTGGCTTATATATTGTAAAAAGAGTTTTAGATTTTCATAATATGGGTTTTGACTATCAATATCTTGATAATAAAAATATCTTTATCATAAAACTGTAACTTATTTTACTTATAAGTAAATCTAATATCACTAAAAGCTTTTATTATAATTTAATTTTATATAATTCCCAAATGAATAAAATATATGGATTAGTTTTAAGTTTAATTATAGCCTTAGTCTCTTTGGGGAGTTCAAGTTTAGTACCTGTAGGTTCAGTTGCAATTGCAATTATCTTAGGTGCATTAATTGGAAATACAGTATCAATACCTACAAAATTTAATGAGGGAATCACATATAGTGAGAAAACTCTATTAGCAATAGCCATAGCACTTATGGGAATACATTTAGATTTTAATGTTTTAAAACTCTTAGGATTCAGTACAATTTTTTTAATTATCATATCTTTGATTGCTACACTACTATTTACTTTTTTTATTAGTAAAAAATCCAAGTTAGATAAAAAATTTGCAATGATTTTAGGTATAGGAAATGGTATTTGTGGAAGTGCTGCTATTGTTGCCACCAAAGATATTTTAAAAATTGATAAAGATAAAAGTGCTTTAGCAATAGCTATTGTAAATCTATTAGGAACAGTTGGTCTTTTTGTTTTGCCATTTATTGGTTTATTACTTGGATTATCTGATGTTGAGATTGGAGTTTTATTAGGAAATACTTTACAATCAGTTGGTCATGTGGTTGCTGCTTCTTTTGGTGTAAATGAAACAGTTGGACAAAGTGCAACTATTGTAAAAATGGCTAGGATATTACTTCTAACTCCTGTTATTATTTTCTTAATCTATTGGCTAAGAAAAAATGGTGATGAAAACTTGGAAAATGGTACAAAAACAGGAATACCAAATTTTATCTATGGTTTTATCTTTTTTTCTATTTTAGCATCTTTACAAATATTACCTGCATCTTTTGTTGATGCTATCTCTTTTATGGGGAAAATTATACTTTTAATTGCAATGAGTGCTATTGGATTAAAAATCTCATTTAAGACAATTAAAGAGAGTGGTTGGGAGGCTTTTGTTTTAGCTGGATACATATTTAAGTTTCAAATAATATTCTCAGTAATAATGATATCAATACTTTAAAATATATATTAATAATCACTTCAAACAATTTATAGTAAAATAATCAACTTTTTAAAAAGATTGGAGAATATTGTGAAAGTATTATTATTAAAAGATGTTAAAGGTACTGGTAAAGCTGGTGAGGTAAAAGAAGTTTCAGATGGATATGGAAAAAATTTTTTAATTGGAAAAGGTTTAGCTTTATTAGCAACAAATGAAGTTTTAAATAAACATAAAGCACAAATGAGAAGAGAAGCTGCAAAAGAGGCTGAAGAGATAGAGCAAGCTAATGAGATTGCAAAAATTCTTGATTCTCAAAAATTTACTATTAAACACAAAGTTGGAGCAAATGGACACTTAATTGGTTCTGTTACAAATAAAGAGATTGCAGAAATATTAAAAGAGCAAGCTGATATTGAAATTGATAAAAAAGCTATAACTTTAAACTCTAAAATCAAATCAGTAGGTATTTTTGAAGCTGATTGTAAATTGGGTCATGGAATCCATGGAACTGTAAAAATTGATGTAATTGCTGAGTAGAAAATGTTTGATGCTACTACGATACTAGCTTATAAGGCTAAAGATAAAGCCGT
>CBFIGT010000049.1:0-15979 GCA_965662175.1 Arcobacter sp.
CAGCTGCTGCGTAAGCGGCCAGTCCCACAGGTGGGGTATCATCAGCTAATATTCCAAAATAGAATACAAACAGGTGAGCCGCAATTGCTGGAATTAAAAAGCCATTATCTTGAGCCAAGATTAAAATAACAGGGGCTGTTAATGAAGCCATAACTATATAGTTTGCAGTTGTAGGAAGACCCATACCAAGTATTAATGAGATAATAGCTGCAAGTATAAGAATAATAAAAATATTTCCACCTGATAATGTCTCTATAACTTCAAGTAAAACTTGACCAAGACCTGTTAAAGTAATACTTCCAACTACAATACCAGCTAAAGCAGTTGCAACTGCTATAGGAATCATATTTTTAGCACCACTTATCATACCAGCTAAAATATCAATAAATCCACTTAACATAACATCTTTTGTGATTTTCTCTTTTGCTAAAAAAGCTTTAAAAGGGTGTTGAACAACCATTAAAAGCATAAGTAGCATAATTGCATTAAAAGCAGCACTAGCGGCACTCTCTCTTAAAACCATAAGAGTATAGAGTAGGAAAAATATTGGTATTAAATAGTGGGCACCACTTAAAAACACTTTTAATTTTGGTGGAAGTTCATCTTTGTTCATACCTTTTAATCCAAGTTTTAAAGCCTCTAAATGAACTATATAAAATAGTGCAAAATATGAAACAAAAGCAGGAATAAAAGCAGCATAAATAACATCTGTATAAGCAAGACCTAAAAACTCAGCAATAATAAAAGCAGCAGCTCCCATAACAGGAGGCATAAGCTGACCATTTGTTGAAGCAGCAACTTCAACAGCACCTGCTTGTTCAGGTCTAAAACCTGTACGCTTCATAAGTGGAATTGTAAAAGTTCCAGTGGTTACCGTATTTGCAATAGAACTACCACTCATAATACCTGTAAATCCAGAAGCAACAACAGCAGCTTTTGCAGGACCTCCCCTAAATCTTCCAAGTAAGGAAAAGGCTAAATTAATAAAATACTCACCAGCTCCTGCTTTATCCAATAAAGAACCAAAAAGTACAAATAAAAATACAAATCCAGTTGAAACACCAAGTGGAACACCAAATATTCCCTCAGTAGTTAAAAACATATGACCTGCTAATTTATTTAAACTAGCACCTTTATGAATAATAAGTTCAGGCATATATGGACCTAAAAAGTCATAAGCTAAAAATACAATTCCTATAATAGATAAAGCAATTCCTAAAACTCTTCTTCCAGCCTCTAATAAAATAACTATTGCTAAAAAGGCCACAATTATATCCATTTGAATATAATCTCCAGGTCTTAAAGCTAATTCCCTATAATTTACAGCAATATAAGAAGCACTATATAATCCTAAAAATGCAAAGGTATAACCAAACCATCTAATCTTTGATAGAAAGTATGGTTTTTTAATCATAGGATAGATTAAAAATGCTAGAACTAAGGCAAATGATAAGTGAACTGATCTTGATATGGTTGAGTTAAGTGGTTCAACAACAATATAGAGTTGAAACATAGACCAAGCAAGTGCAATAGTTGAAATAAGCCAAAACTCATAATGCTCTTTTCCAAATACTCTTTGTGGTTCTAGTTCATTTAAAAGATTTTGTGACTCTTTTACTTGTTCATCTTCTAGTTCGTGGAGGGTATGAGGTTTTTCTTTATATATATCCATATTTTTTCCTTTAAAATGAATAATGCATTTTATTAGGTGTTATTTAATTAAATAAATGACAGCTAATAAAATATTTCAAGAGCAAAATGCTCTTGAAAATAGATTTATTTAATTAAACCAGCTTCTTTGAAGTATTTTTTTGCACCCTCATGAAGTTCTGCTGATAAACCATCAAGTAATGATTCTTTTGTAATATTTGCATATGCAGGGTGAAGACTTTTAAATGAATCAAAGTTTTCTAAGATTTGTTTTACTACTGTATAAACAGCCTCATCACTAACATCTGTACTTGTAACTAAAACAGCTTTTACACCAAAAGTTGGAGTGTCAGCATCATTTCCTTTATAAATTCCACCTGGAACATTTGCTTGTGCAAAATAAGGGTTTGCTTTTACAAATTTATTGATTACATCACCCTCAATTGGTACAATTTTTACATCAACAGAGTTTGAAGCATCTTTGATATTTGCAGTTGGATGTCCAACCATATAAAAGTATCCATCAATTTTGTTATCTCTTAGAGCATCAGGCATCTCAGAAGCTTTTAAAGCACCTGCAAATGCTAAATCAGTTTTATTAATTCCTAGGGCATCAAACATAGCTAAAGCTGTTGCTTCATTTCCACTTCCTGGATTTCCTAAGTTGATTCTTTTACCTTTAATATCCATAATATTATTGATACTTGCATCTTTTCTAGAAACTAAAGTAAATAGTTCAGGATAGATTGCCATAACTGATCTTAGTTTAGGAATTTTATTTCCCTCAAATTTATCAGTTCCATTTGCAGCTTGATAAACAACATCAGACTGAGCAATACCAAAATCAAGTTCACCATTTTTGATTGTATTAATATTATAAACTGAACCACCTGTTGATTCAACACTACATCTAATACCTGTATCTTTTTTAACTTGATTTACAAGTCTACATACAGCACCACCTGTTGGATAATAAGTACCTGTAACTCCACCTGTTCCTATTGTAATAAACTGTGCTGCAAATGATGGGATTGATAATGCACCAACTAATGCTGCTACTGCTATTTTTTTCATAATTACTCCTCAAAATTAATATTCGTAAATTAGTATAAATAAAAATAATGAATTAAAAATGACTTTTTAACCAAAAAATTTATATTTTATGGATAATATTTATAAAAAAATTATGGGGAAAAAGATGAGAATAGTTATAATTTTCTTATTATTTTTATTATTTTATTCAACAACACACGCTAATACAAAGAAAAATATTCTTATTTTAAACTCTTATCATAAAGGCTTTACAAAAAGTGATGAAATAATCAAAAATATTGAAGAGGTATTTTTTTCCTATTCCCAAATAAATACAGATATTTTATATATGGATTCAAAACAGATTTATTCAAGGGATTATATAAAAGAGTTAAGTGATTTATATAAAGTCCAACTTCAAAATAGAAAATATGATTTAATAATTGCAATTGATAGATTTGCTTATCTTTTTGCTGTAAAAAATCATAGTATTATTTTTAAAGGTGAACCAATACTTTTTGCCGGTCTTGAAAACTACTCAGAAGAGCTAATAAAAATCTACAATCTTGAAACAAAAGTAAATGGTTATATTCAAAAACTTCCCATAGAGGAGAATATAAAATTAATAGAAAAAATGATTCCAAAACTAAAAAAACTATATATTCTAAATGATAGAAGTATAAATGGCGATGATAGTAGTTTTTTAATCAGAAAAGAGATTCAAAAAGTAAAAAATAAGTATGAAGTTGAATATCTAAGGGATAGTAGTTTAAGTGAGTTTATAGAGTATTTTAGAGAGTTTAGAAAAGATGAAGCAATTTTATTTGTAAGATACTCAACAAATCCTGAGGGAAGTTTTTATAAAGATAGTGAAGTTATAACAGCTTTAAACAACTTTCAAAGACCTGTATTTATTTTAAATAATCTATTTTTAGACAAAGGAGCTCTTGGTGGTAAAATCCAATATGTAGGGGAAACAGGTAAAAAAGTTGGAAAAATGGCAATTAATATTATTTATGAAAATGTTTCAACACCAATTTTTGAAAGTAATGAAAACTATAGTTATGTTTTTGATTATAGATTTTTAAATAAGTTTGGATTAAAGGTTCCAAAGGGTTTAAACAAGGTTGAGATATTAAATCAACCCCAAAACTTTTTTGATAAAAATAGAGAATTAATAAACAATGTTTTTTTAGCAACACCACTTTTAGTTTTAGTAATATTTGGATTAATAAAAATTTTATATGATAAGCAACAAAATGCAAAAAAACTAAAACAAAGAATAGAGTTTGATAAAATATTATTAAACTCTATTGATAGTCCTATTTTTTGGCAAGATAGTAATGGTGTTATCTTAGATGCCAATAAAAAGTTTTGTGAGATGTTAAATCTAACATATGGCCAACTCTTACACAATAGTTTAAACTACTATTATCATATGAATAAAAAAGTGAAAAAAGTAGTAAATTTTTTAGAAGAGTATGAAAAAAATGAACAAAACTCTCAAATATCAATTTCAAGTAATGAACAAAAAAATAGAGTATATCTTTTAAATAAAAGAAAATATTTAGACCCAAATACAAATAAGTATGCAACTGTTACTATTTTTACAGATATTACAAAAGAGAATGAAATAGAAAAAGAGAGAGTCAAACAGACACAATATTTAATTCAGCAATCAAAGCTAGCTGAAATAGGCGAAATATTCTCTTCAATAGCACATCAATGGAAATCTCCCCTTGTAGAAATCACAGCACTAGCTCAAGATTTGTTTTATTCCCAAGATAGAAATGAGAAAGAAGAGGATAGTTATCATATAAACAATATTATGATTCAAGTTCAATATATGACAAAAACTATAAATGATTTTCAAGATTTTATAATCCCCTCATCCAAAAAAACTGTTTTTGATTTAGAAAATACCATCAATGATTTATTGGAAATAGTTAAGCATAATATGAAATATAATTATGTAGATATAAGTATAAATACAAACAATAATAGTGCTTTAAAAATATATGGTTATCAAAATGAGTTTATGCAAGCCCTTTTAAATATTATAAATAATGCAAAAGATGCCTTAGTTAAAAATAGTGAAAAAAATAGATTTATAACTATAAACATAAAAAGAAAAATGAAACATATTATAATTGATATTATTGATAACGGTCCTGGTATTTCAAAAGATAAAATTGATAAAATCTTTATACAATACTATTCAACAAAGAAGAAAGGTCACGGTATTGGACTTTATATGACAAAATTAATTATTGAAGATAAACTAGATGGTAGAATTACTTATGTTAAAAAACATATAGGTTCTTGTTTTAGAATTATTATAAAGGAGTGTGATGAAAGTTTTAGTTCTTGAAGATAATAAGGCTTTGGCAAATGTAATTGAAAAGAGTTTAAGTAAAGAGGGTTATAAAGTAGATGTTTTTGATGATGGAGATGAAGCTTTAGACTCAATCTCAAATGGATATAGTGCTTTTATTTTAGATATAAATGTACCCTCTTTAGATGGAATAACTGTTTTAAAAAATGTAAGAGATTATAATCAAACAGTACCTGTAATAATTATGAGTTCAAATCATGAGTTAGAAAAGATTAAAGACTCTTATGAAAAAGGTTGCAATGATTATATAAAAAAGCCATTTTTTATATATGAGTTAATTCAAAAACTAAAAACATTATGTCAAATAAAAGAGAAGTTTATAAGATTTAGTGAAAACTGTAAATATTGTATTAGTGAAAATATCTTGTATGATAAGGATGAAAAGATAATCCTTCCAAAAAAAGAGATTCTATTTTTGGAACTATTTTCTAAAAATATTAAAAGAGTAGTCTCTTATGATGAGCTAGAAGAGTATGTTTGGGAAGGTTCTATTACAAACCTTGATAATATAAGAGCTTTGGTTAAAAGATTAAGAAAAAGATTACCTGAGAATAGTATAAAAATAGTTTCAGGTATTGGTTATACCTTAGGTGAAAATGTAGCCTATGATAATTAGTTCTCTTTAGCTTTTAAATAGATAAATATTCCTAAAAGAACTACAAAAGTAGATACTACAAGTTTGAAAGTTAAAGCTTCATCTAAAAATAGAACTCCTAAAAATATAGCAAGGGGTGGAATTAAGAGTTGTAAAACTCCAGATGTTGCGATTTTCATATTTGGAACTAAGTAGTACCATAAAAGATAACCAATAGCTGAAGTTATTCCTCCTGATAAAAAGGCTAAAAAAACTCCATAACTTGAGATATTTAAATCATCAACAAAAAAAACAAAAAATAGAGCCAAGTATAAAAGAGATTTTGTAAAGTTATCTGTTGTATTTAAAGTAGCATTTAAAGAGGATTTTCCAAAAATAGTATAAAAACCCCAAGCTAGACCTGAAATTGCCATTAAAAAGGCATGATAAATAGAGATTTGAAAATCTTCTGAGGGAAAAAGTAAATATAAAAGTCCTAAAAAAGCAATTATAATACCTAAAGATTTTTTATAAGTTAAGCTCTCTTTTTTTAATAATGCAAGAGCAATAATAGTAAGTTGCACTACAGCAAATAAAATTAAAGCTCCAAGTCCAGCATCTAAGTTAATATAAGCATATGAAAAACAAATAGCATATAAAAAAAGCATAAATGAACTATGCCAATTTTTTCTAAGGGATAAAGAGATTTTTTTTTCTTTAAAATATAAAATCACTAAAAGAGTAAGTGCTCCAAAGAAAAGCCTAAAAAACGTAAAACTAAAAGCATCAATAGAGTTATTTAAAAGTGCAGCCCTAGCTAATAGTGAGCTAGTTGAGAAGAAAAAAAGTGTTATAGTTATTAAGATTATTAGCTTTAAATTCATAAAGCTAATTGTATCTTATTTTTTTATTGAAATTCAGGATTCTTTTTAACATACTCTCTGATTTTATCAGTGTGAGCATAAATTCTACCGCTTTTTCTAACAATATCATTTACAATATGATAACCATGATTTAGTGAAGCAGCTATAGAACCACCCGTATTAAAAGCAATATCTCCAGCCACATATAAACCCTCAACATTTGTCATATAGTGTTCATCATATAGTGGATTTGCCTTTTCATCTAAATGAATATCACATTTTTTTAGAAAATCAACAGGACTTGTCCCACCAATTGCATATATAATTCTGTCATAAATAGTAAAATATCCATCATTGAAATTTACCTTTGCTTTTCCATGCTCATTCTCTATGGATTCAATATCTGTAGCAAGTCTTAATCTAAGTTTTTCTTGACCATTATATGATTTTAAGATTTGTTCATTTTCAGGATTTAATCTTGAAAAATCTGCTTTTCTATAAACTAAAGTAACAATATTTTTTTCATCTGCAAGTTCATAGGCATATTCAGCAGCACTATTTCCCCCACCTACAATTAAGATTTTTTCACCCTCACTACAAGAGTCTAAATTAAAATTAACAATAGCCTTTAAAGATGGTGGAATTTTATATGATGGCATATTTGGTTTTCCCATTTTACCAATAGCAACAATAACTGCCTTTGCTTTGAAACCAGCTGTTCCTGTTGTAATTAAAAATTCATTATGCTCTTCATCTTTGATTATTGATTCAACCTCAGTATTAAAAAGAGTATCTATCTTATCATAGTCCAAAAGTTTATCAAAGAAGTCCAATGTTGACTCTTTAGTACCATCCATAAATGGAATATTTCCCTCTATTTCAACACTTTTACCCTTCCAATCCTTATCAACTCTTTTATTCTCTTTATAAAATTTTCTTATAGTACTAGAGTGATTGTCCGCTTTATCAATAAGTATTATATTTTTTATACCATGAACCGCTGCTTCAAGGGCTGTAGCAATTCCTCCAGGCCCTCCCCCTATGATTGCTATATCATATTTATCTGTTCTCATATTTATCTCCACAATAATAAGATTTTCTAATAGTGTATTTTACTAAAATGATATTAATATAACATTTGTAAGAATAATTTTGATAAAATCACGTACTAAATAGAATTAAATTTTTTTTATAAAAGGTAGAATACAATGAAATATGGTGAAAAAGAGATAGTTGAATTTGATATTAACAAAGAGGAAAATTTTTGGCCAAATGAAAATGACAAAAATTATGTGATAAATATCGAACTTCCTGAGTTTATGGCAAAGTGTCCAAGAAGTGGATATCCTGATTTTGCAACAATATTTTTGCACTATACTCCAAATAAAAGAGTAATTGAGCTTAAGGCTTTAAAACTTTATATTAACTCATTTATGATTAGAGAAATTTCTCATGAAAATGTTGCGAATGAGATATTTGATACTCTTTTTGAAAAATTAGAGCCTAAATGGATGAAAATTGTTGCTGATTTTAAACCAAGAGGTAATGTTCACACTGTTATTGAAATAGACTCAGATAAGATGTAATGAGTAAGCCTTGGAGAGATTAGTAACAACCGCACAAGCTGCTGAAATACTTGGCATATCTCTACAAGGTGTACACTATAGAATAAAAAACAATCAACTAAAATCTATAAAACAATCGGGAAAAACTTATGTTTATGTCTCTGAAAGTGAGTATAAATCCAAAGAAAAGCAAACAAAACCTATTATTGAAGAAGTTGTTAGTAGTGAAGAGAGAAAATTCTCCTATGAAAAGGTTTTAGAGTCAAAAGATGAACAAATAGATTTACTTAAAAAATCTATAAAATGGATGAGACATCAATATCAAGATGAGATAAAAAGATTAGAAAAAAACCAAAAAAGAATAGTTGCTGTTTTTGATTCAGAAATTAAACTTCTGCAAAGTGCTTTTAATGAGATGAAAAGCGTATATAAACCCAAAGCACTTGAGCAAAAAAAAGAGAAGTTTATCTCTTTATTGGATTTTACAAATCTAATGAAATCTTATAAAAAAAGCGATAAAGAGATAAAACTTACCATTTTAAGAGGTATAAAAGATGGTGATAAAAGGTTTATTTATGATAAACAAAGAAAAAAAGTATTGATTTTAAATGAAGATTTTTCAGATTTTCAGTAGATTTTAGGCAAAAAAAAGAGTGCTATTAGCACTCCTCTCCAGATACCCAAACACACCATAAAAGAAGGTGCCTTGCTATGTTCCCATCCTGGGGCGTTGTCTTCAGATACAATTGTAAGGGTCTAAAGAAGAGCCCAAAAAATAAGCTCTTATTCTTTGGGTTTTTCTTTAGGAATGAAATATTAGCTAAATAAAACTTAAATTTAAAATAAAATCCATAATCTTCCTATAAGTTTATAAAATATATACTAAAATAATTTGAAAAGTAGGTATATTATGTCATTTAAGTATAGATTTTTAATAGCTTTTATTACAATTGAAATTTTTTTTATTTTTTTAATAGTTGGATTAAATTTCTTTACCATAAATGAACGATTTGATGAATATATAAAAGAAAAAATAACTAGTACAAATACTCTTATGCGTGAGCTTGTTAAATCTCCACTTAGTGTTTATGACTTGGCAACATTAGATAATATTGTAGAAAACTCTAAATCTATAAAAAATATAAAATATGTGATAATCGCTGATTCCCATGATAAAATAGTCTCTTCAAACTATGAAAATGAGTATAAATATCTAAAAAAATATGAAAAAATAGATGAGATTCATGAGGTAAAAAATGGAAAAAACTTAGTATTTACAAAAACAGATGTAATAAATGATGATGTTAATATTGGACATATTCATATAATCTATGACATTACAGAAAGTTTAATGGCTATTGAAGAGAATAAAAAACAGACATATTATTTAATCTTTTTAGAGATACTAATTTCAATAATTATTGCCTATTTTATTGGAAGAAATTTAACTCAAAAACTTCTTAATCTATCAAATGTTGCCCTTGAAATTGGTAAAAATAGTAATGTAGAAGTGCCTTATATAAACAATAAAGATGAAGTGGGTATTTTAGCTTCAACTATGAATAAGATGAAAAAAGAGATAAAAGCTAGAAACGAAAAACTAAATCTATATGCTGAAATGTTTTCAAATACAAAAGAGTCTATTGTTTTAACTGATAATATGGGAATTATTTTAGATGTAAATGAGGCTTTTGTAAAAATAACTGGCTTTTCAAAAGAGGATGTTATTACTAAAAAAACAAATATTCTTAGCTCTAAAAAGCATGATAAATTTTTTTATGATGAGATGTGGCGCATGATTCTAAGGGATGGTTATTGGAGTGGAGAGATTGTTAATAAAAATAAAAATGGAGAGTTTTATACTTCATTATTAAATATTAGCTCCATTAAAGATGAGAAAAACAATATTACAAACTTTATTGGAATTAGTACAGATATAACAAAAATAAAAGAGAAAGAACTTATTTTACAAACTCATGCAAAAATGGCAACTTTGGGAGAGATGTTAAAAAATATTGCACATCAATGGAGACAACCACTTAGTGCAATTACCTCTTCAGCTACAAGTACAATAGTTCAAAAAGAGGTTGGAATTTTAGATGATAATACTTTAAGTAATAACTTAAATAATATCATAAAAAGTTCTAACTATTTATCCCAAACTATTGATGATTTTAGGAACTTTTTTAATGAAGAGAAAGTTTTTTCAACTTTTAATATAAAAAATACAATTGATAGTTCAATGAGTATAATTAACTCCAATTTAAAAAATAGTAATGTTGAGATAATTATTGATATTGAGGAGGAGTTTATTATCTCATCTTTTGAAAATGAGTTAATACAAATTTTTCTAAATATAATAAATAACTCAAAAGATGCTTTAATAGAGAGAAAAAATGAAAAGTTAAAAAAATATGTATTTTTAAATGTTAAAAAGATTGATAATAGATTAAAAATAGTTATTAAAGATAATGCAGGTGGTGTAAGCAATGAGATTATTGATAAAATTTTCGAACCATATTTTACAACAAAACACAAAAGTCAAGGTACAGGTATTGGTTTGTATATGACGCATATTATTGTAATTGAGCATTTAAAAGGAACAATTGATGTTAAAAATAGTAAATATGTTTATAATGGTGTTGATTATAGAGGTTTAGAAACTACAATTATATTACCTATGAAACTTATCTCTTAATGATTTATATAACTCTTTTTTTCTCTAGTTTTATATCAGCTACTCTATTTCCTTTGGGAAGTGAAGCTTTGCTTGTTTATGATGTTTTAGAGAGTAAAAAAATTTTAACAAAAGAAAAAATAGATAAGTATAAAGGCTTTTTCGATAAGTATGGATTTTGGGCTTTATTTTTATCTTGGGTACCAATTATTGGTGACCCTTTAACTCTTATTGCTGGTATTTTAAAATATAATTTTAAGCACTTCTTTTTAATAGTTTTACTTGCCAAATTTTTAAGATATCTTTTCTTGGTTTTAATCACTCTTCTATAGGTATTCTTATATAAAAAGCCACCCCTTTATTTGAACAATCTTTATGCTCATATTCAACATTTACTGCTGTTATTGAACCTTTCATTCCATTTGTGATTAGATTATAAGTCATACTTAATCCTAATCCTGTACCTTGATTTTTATGTTTAGTTGTAAAGTATGGTTCAAAGATTCTACATAAAATATTCTCTTCTATTCCACCTGCATTGTCACTAAACTTTATTAGGATGTTGTTTTCTTCTTTTTTTGCAAAGATATTTATAAGTTTTTTACCTTCAATCTCTTTTAATGCATCTTTTGAATTGTTAAAAATATTTATAAAGCATTGAATCAGTTCGTTTGGATAACCATCAATAATAACACTATCTGGAATATCAATATTTACTATTAAGTTATTTTCATTAATAGTCCCTTTCATAAGTTCCATAAAACTGTCAATAGTCTCTTTTAGACTAAAGTTTTTCTTTATTCTCTCCCCTTTTATAAAGTTTCTAAAGTCATCAATTGTTTTTGATAGATATTGAGCATTGTTATTGATTAAATTGCACATACTCTCCAACTCTTCTTCTTTCAATATTTTCATACTATTTTGGATAGTAATTCCTGTCGCTGCTGTTGAAATAACTGATAATGGTTGTCTCCATTGATGGGCAATATTTCCAATCATCTCTCCCATTGCTGCCATTTTTGATTGCTCTTCTAAAAGTTTTAAAGAAGAGACATCTTTTGCTATAAGAAGAATTCTTTTTTTATCAGGAAGTAATGAACCAGTCATATTTACATATATCAATGTATCATCTTTTAAATAACACTGCTTTTCATAGTTTGCAACATAACCTTTGTTTTTAACCTCTTCCATAACAGCAATTGAACGTTTTACATCTTTTGGTGCTGTTAATCCAATACATGATTTTGTTAATAACTCTTCTCTTGTAAATCCTGTCATATCCAAATAGGCGTCGTTGAAATCTAGAAAATTGGATTCTAAATCAATAATTGCAATACCATCTTTACTGCTTTTGAATATCGCTTCAAACTCATCCTTTTGTGTTTCTATGATTTTTTCATTTTTTATACGCTCAGAAATATCTTTCGCTGATGCATATACGTACTCTTTTCCATTTATCCTTAGTTTAACAGCGCTAACTTCAACGTCAAAAGTTTCACCATTTTTTTTAGTATGTTGTGATAAAAACTTAGTGGGATTTTCGGAAAGTAAATCTAGATAGTTTTTGTTTATTTTAGGAGTTATTGTTTTATCTATATCAAAAAGTTTTAGGGACTTCATCTCTTCTTTTGTGTAAGCAAGATTTTTTTCTACTTGTTCACTATACTCTAAAATATTTCCCTCAAAATCAAGGATATAGACCATATCAGAACCTAAAGTCATAAGTTTTTGATATTTTGTTTTTTCTTCTTGAAGTTTTTTTTGTATTTTTTCTTGTTTTGCTGTCTCTTTCATAAGATTTAAGGTATTACTAGACAATATTTTATACATGGACATTACTAAATTAGTTAGCTCTTTTGTTTGGCCACTCATCTTTTCTTTAGCAATATTATCTGCTTCTTCAATGCTATATCCCTCTTTTATAGAAAGAACTTTATAAGCCATATATCTATCAGTTTCTAAAATATGAGAAACTAGCCATTGAACAAGAAAATTTAAAGTATTTTCAGCAAGCTCTTCGATAGGTTTCATTTTTTGTTGTTCTATTAAATTATTTAATTTTTCAATAAAACTATTATGAGTTAGGATATGCTCTTTTTGACTTTTTTCATTTTTAAGATATTTTTCCCAAATAGCTTCTTCTGAGTTAAAATGATACTTAGTGTAGTCAATAAGTTCATTAAATATAATATTAATATCTAAACTATGTGAATTATATGCAAACTCTGTTGCAAGACTATTTATTATTTCAACTAATTTTGTATGTTCCTTATCAATTTGATTAATGCCTGTGCAAAAATTTTCATTCCAAGGTATGATATCAATTTTTTTCATTTAGATTCACTACTTTTTTATGATATATAAATTTTTATAGTCTAGCAAAAAAATTATTAATAGTAAGATTTATTTATTTTCTGTTGTATATTTTATTAAAGAATATTTATATTATATGCTTTAAATATTGCAAAAACTTTATCATCTTTTTTTATATCTAAGTTTTTATAACTAGAGCTTGTTATTTTAGCGCTTATTAAATCTTTTTCACCACAATTTATACTTAAAAAAGTGTTTACTTCATCATCAAAAATATCATAAACTCTACCTTGTAAGCAGTTCCTTGCACTACTTGATGGAGTTTCTTTAGTAATAACAATAGAGCTACTCTCTATTAAAAGATTTACTTGATTATTAACATCTAGTTTTCTGTTTTCTACAAACTCTTTATTTTCAATAGTTATTAGTTTTTGATTTGAATTAAGAGTTATTTCTATTTCATAGTCTTTGCTTTTTGAACTAATATTGGTAATTTTTCCCTCAAGTCTTGAAAAAACTGGTTCTTCGTTTTTTAAGTCTAAAACCAAATCATTGAAAAAGTTGTTTAAGTTTGATAAATAGTTTTTATGAAGTTGTGTTAGTTCATCGTAGGCTTTTATTATCTCTTTAGCATAAGTAGTAATAACAGTCCCACCACCACCTTTTCCACCTGTTACTTTTGTAACTAAAGGCTCTTTAGCTAAATTATTCATGATATCAACACTATCCCAAGCTGCTTTGTAGCTCATTTTCATTTGCTTTGCAGCTTTGGAAATAGATCCATGTATTTGGATATTTTTTAAAAGTTCAACTCTACCTTTTCCTATAAAGGCTTTATTCTCTTTATTAATCCAAAGGTTACCATCAATATTAAATTTATTTTTCATAAATGAAATATAACCGAATGGTAAACATTTGTCAATAAAAAAATCTTTTAAAATACTCCAACATTTGCACCTGCTTCTCTCTCTTCTAAAGAGATATCAGCAATAAATTTTTGCTCTTTAATACTAGGAAGCATTAAACCTTTTTTCTTATGCTCTCTAATTTTATAAATACCCTCATCATTTCTCATCGCATAATAATCATTATACTCAAGTGTATAAGGCATATCCCAAACTATAGCACCCTCAGTTGGACATGCTTCTGCACATCTAGGTTTATCAGCATGATCAACACACTCCACACATGATTCAGGTTTAACATAAAAAACATCTGTAGGATTTTTTTCATGACCATCTTCTAAAATTGCTGCAACAGGACACTCAGGAGCACATGCTTCACAACTTATACACTCTTCTGTAATTCTAACTGCCATTGTCTTTCCTTATTTAAAAATATAATAAGTAAGATGCAATTAGTGTTCCATAATCCCAAATTATGCAATAGCAAAATAAAAATCAAACCAAAAGTACCATAGAATATAAGTTTATAAAACATTTCAAAGGATCACCAAATGGGTGAACTAAAAATAGAGTATTCAGATAAAAAAATAACGCCATTTGGTGGTATGAAGTTACTTAAAGATTTTATAGATAAAACTGATGTAATTAAAAGTTTATATGAAGTAAATATTCAACAACATTGATCAAATGCTGGGTATAATCCAATAGACATTATTCAAGGTTTCTGGCTAGCAATATTTACAGGAGCGAGTAGATATATACATGCAGATTGGATTAGATATGATACAACTTTACAAAATATATTTGATATAAAAAAACTGCCTAGTCAATCAACTTATAGTAGATTTTTTCACAAATTTGATATGGAGAAAAATAGTGAAGTATTCTAATGTTACAACAAAAAATTTTTAATCAAATTGATGTGGGTGCATTAACTATAGATTTAGATAGTACAGTAATAACAAGATATGGAGAACAAGAGGGAGCAAAAAAGGGTTACAATCCTAAAAAGATAGGGAGAAACTCTCATCATCCACTTATTGCTTTTATATCACAAACTAAAATGGTTGCAAATGCTTGGATGCGTTCAGGTAATACAAGTGACCGAAACAACTACTCAAATTTTTTAGATGAAATTTGATGAATCAACAGATCGTTACAGTGCGTATGTGACTAACATTGAACTTCCTGTTGATCAAATTTACAATATATACAACACAAGAGTAGATTGTGAGAATAGAATTAAAGAACTCAAATATGATTTTGGAGCTGATAATTTTTGTTTGAAAGACTTTTATGCAACAGAAGCTAGTTTTAGATTTATTATGATGGCATATAATATTATGGCACTATTTAAACACCAAGTTGTTAATTCAAATATGAGACTCTCTACTTTAAGATCCTATTGCTTTGCATTAGGATCATGGATAACAGAACATTCCAATAAAAAGACTCTAAAAATATCATTACCACAAAAAAGAAGAGCTTGGATGGATGGCTTATTTGAAAATGCAAAACAATCTCAAATACCGTTCAAATATACCTGATAATTTTAGATAAAAATTAACAAAAACAAGACTATAAAATTATAATTCAAATATTAAAATAATCAACTATGCTCTTTTTCTATTGCATAATCCGGGTTAAAAATATTACCTTATTAAAAAAACTAAAGAAAAAATTTGAAATCCCAAAAAAAGTAGAAGCTATTTTAAATAGTACTATTAGTATTTGGTTTAGTGATGATGAACCTTTTGAAGTAATAATGCAAATAGATAATTATGTATCAAAATATTTTATAAATAAACCAATTTCTTCAACTCAAAAAATAATATCAGAAGATAGAAATAGTATAATTATCTCACTATTTGCAAGTAATGATATGGAAATAATTCCAATTGTTAAAAGTTGGATGCCATTTATAAAAGTAATTTCTCCTACTAGAATTCAAGAAAGTGTCAAAGAGGAAGCTAGGAAGTTTTTGGAGTAATAAATTGTAAAAAAT
>CBFIGT010000050.1:0-15973 GCA_965662175.1 Arcobacter sp.
TATTTAGTATCCCTTTTTCTGTAAAGTTATCTATTTCGATAGCTTCTCTTGAGATTCCTTTTGTTTTTTCACCCCAGTTCTTTTTTGTACTTAGTTTATTTCCATCTTGTATTCTTATGGAAAAATCATTACATGCGGTAAAATATCTTGGAGTAATATCAACAATTTTATCATCTTCATATACAAAATCACATAGTAAAGCAACTTCCGCTTCAACTTGTAAATTGTCAGCTTCTCTATTATGAGTTTTTATAATTTCATCACAAATAGGGTAAGTTCCTAAAAAAGAGTCATGTCCTGGAATATAAAAAGGAAACATTCCTTTTGGAGCATCTTTCTCTTTTGTTTCAATAACAGAAAACTCATCAGCTTCACCAGCTTCTCCTAAATGATTAGCAAAGTTTCCTGCAACACCAAATCCTAAATAATCTTTTAATTCTTCTAAATTTAAATTAATTTTATTCATCTTTTTACCTTGTTATATATCTTTTTATGTTTTGACAATAGGTTGTTTTGTTTTGATTATTTATTTAAGTGAGGATTTTGTGCGTAGTTTTGGTTGTTTAAAAATTCTTGTCTAAATTTAACAGCGCCTAAAACTATCCTCACTATAAATGACGTGGGCTAGTTTGACTAGTTTCTTCTTTTGCATCATCTTTCCTTTTAAAGTTTTATAGACAAGAAGTTTAACCTCTTATCTATAAATAAAACTTAATATTTTATATTAAGCAAAAAATCTTTTTGTTACTTCATCTAATAGTTTAGCACCTGAAAAGTGTGCTCTTTGAACTAATTCCCAGAAATATCTATATGTTGCTCTATCGTGTAACTCACCATCATATTGGATTGGTCCCCACTCAGCATCTTGTGCAGCTAATAAAATATTTTGTGCAGCTTCTAACTCTGTAAAATCAGGTTTCATAGCATCAACGATTGCTTGTACTTGTGTTGGGTAAATTGACCACATTCTCATGAACCCGAACTCATTTCTAGCTCTTTCAGCATCTTTATAAGTTTGGTATGGGTTTTTAAGGTCAAGTGTAACATTGTGACAAGGAATTACATGATTTTGGATTGCAGCTTGTGCAACTTTTGCTTTAGCAGCTCCAATTAATCTATGGTCAAATTGTCCTGGGCTTCTCATATTTGATGCTGGAATTGCACCTTGGTAACCAGATACGAAATCCATTAGACCGAAATCTAAAACTTGTAACCATGGTAAAGTTGCAGTTTTCTCAACATCTTGTAATGCACCATGAGTTTCAATTAAGATATGAATTGGAATCTCTCTTGTAATTCCTGATTTTTTAGCAACTTCTTGAATATACTCAATTTGTGCTTTTGCATCTTCATATGAAGTTGATTTTGGCAATGTAATATATGCTAATTTTTCACCAGCACCTGGTACTAAAATATCAACATCTTGTTTCCAATCTGGATGAGAGAAATCATGGATTCTAGTTCCTGCCATTGCATATGGGTTAGCATCTGAGTTAACTACTCTAACAATCATTTCAGCATGTTCAACTTCTTTACCAGTTTCTGCTCCATCTTCACAGTCACAAGTAATATCAAAAACAGGTCCTAATTTCTTTTGCATTTCGAAACCTTTTAGGATAAGCTTTTCGCTTCCTGCAAAGTGTTCACAAGTTGGGATGATTGGTAAAGATTTACCAGATTCAAATAGTGCTTCGTTTGGATGTGTCATATTTTTTTCCTTTTGTTAAATTTAATCTATTTTTTTGTTTTTTTCTTTGGGATTACAACAGTGTAATCTAAATCAAGTACTACATTTTTTAAGTACTTACCATCTTCACCTTTTGGATTCTCAATCTCGCTTGATTTCTGATTTTTAACAGCTATCGTTCTTAATCTTAATAATCCAATATCTTCTCTTTTATGGTCAATAGTATCAATCACTTCAGTATATGCATAGATTGTATCACCTGCATAAGTTGGGTTCGCATGAGCCCCAGAATTAATCGCATACATCCATTGAGCATTTTGCAATCCATTAAATGAAATAGCTCTTGCCATAGATATTACAATTCCACCATACATAAGTCTTTCACCCATAGGTGAAGATTTCATCATATGGTCATTGAAGTGTACTTTTGCATTATTTTGATATAACTTAGTTGCTAATGTATGGTCACTGTTATCAACTGTAATACCCTCAGGGTGATTTAATCTCTCACCTTTTTCATAATCTTCAAAAAAGTATTTTCCACCTGTAGCATCAGTATCAACACACTTAATCTCTGGTAAATTAATCTCATCTAAAATAGGAGTAGTTGCTGCAAAAGTAGGAACTTCATTAATTCCAGATTTTGTTTCCTTATCTTTTTTATGAACCATTACCCATCTTTTGAAGTTTAATACCTCATCACCATTTTGCTTATACCCAATAGAGTGTACATAAACAACTCCACTTTTACCATTTGAGTTCTCTTTTAATCCAATAACAGTAGATGTCATAGATACAGTATCTCCAACATATACAGGGTTAGGAAAAGCAATTTCTGCATAACCTAAGTTTGCAATTGCATTTAAAGAGATATCTTGTACAGATTTCCCAAATGTTAAGTGAAACATTAATGTATCATCAATTGGTCTTTTTTCATATCCCATCTCGTTTGCAACTATATCCGATGAATGTAATGCAAATCTAGAACCTGTGAAAGCGATGTATAAAGATACATCACCCTCACTAATTGTTCTAGGTAGTGGATGAATTATTTTTTGACCTATTGAGAAATCTTCAAAAAAGTTACCCATATTAATTTTAGACATTATCACTCTCCTTATTTACCAAATAGGTTTTGACCTAAAGATTTATATGTTTCATATAGAGTAATCATTTTCTTAGCCCATTTAATTTTACACTTATCAATAAGTTTATCATTAAATAAGATTACCTCTTTACCCTCTTTCTCAGCTGCTTCATATTTAGCAATCATCTCTTCATACTCTTGAACTTCTTTTCGTTTTGGAGTAAAAATATCATTGATATACTCAACTTGAACTGGATGAATAAGTGCTTTACCATCAAATCCTAAATCAAATGCATCTTTTGTTGAAGCTTCACAAGCAAACTCATCATGAACATCATAATGTGGTCCATCAATTACTGTTTTACCATAAGCTTTTGCTGATAATGCAATTCTAGCTAGGTAATTAAACATAGCTTTTGAACCTCTTTTAATATCAATTTGAAGTCTATTTGCTAAGTTATTAGAACCAACAACAATAACCTCTGTTTTTGTACTAGCAGCACAAATATCAGGAGAGTTTAATATTGCTAATGGAGTTTCAATCATAACCATCATTGTTAAATTAGGGTCAAGCTCATTTATAGCTTTTTCAGCCTCTAAAACTTGCTCAACAGTCTCAATTTGAGAGAATAAAATTCCATCAATATCAATCTCTTTAGCTAATTCCATATCTAATCTAAATGATTCTGTTCCAACATTATTTACTCTTAAAATTCTTTCAGATTCACCAAACTTAGCACCATCTTCTTTGTAAACTTCTCTGATTACTTCTCTTGCTGTTTTCTTTTGTTCATCTAAAATAGCTTCTAAATCAAATACTACAGTATCAGCTAAAACTGTTTTTGCTTTTTGTACATATCTTTTATTATTTGATGGAACAAATAACATTGATCTTCTAGCTTTGTACTCAATAATCTCTTCACCTGTCTCTTTTGCATGATATTGTTCATGTAATTGTTTAACAAGTTGTTTTCTTAATACTTTTCCATTTTTTGTTCTTGGATAATCTTTCATTCCAAAAATCTCTTTTGGAGCTTTATATTTTGCTAAGTTTGCTTGTGCAAAAGCTAATACTTCAGCCTCTTTTTCAGCTGTTAACTCTTCATGTCCAATTACAGCAATACCAACAATAGTTTTATCTTTTCCAATATCTAAACCAAAAGCAACACAATCAGCAACTGCATCGTGAGTTTTTACAACTCTTTCGATTTCATGTGGAGATACTCTAAATCCAAAAGTATTGATAATATCATCTTTTCTACCTATGAACCAAATATATCCATCTTTATCTCTTTTTGCATAATCACCTGTAAAGAAGTAACCATCATGTCTAGCTTTTGCTGTTTCTTCTTCTAATTGCCAATACTCTAAGAATAATCCTGGATCATCAACTCCAATACAAATCATTCCCTCTTCTTCTAAACCAACCTCTTCTAATGTTTCAGGGTCTAAAAGTTTTACAATATGTCCTGGTTGAACAAACCCAGCTGATCCTGGTCTAATTGGATTATTTTTAGAGTGAGAAATATAGTATGAACACTCAGACATTCCGATTGCTTCGAAAATATCTTGATTGAATTTTTCTCTCCATAATCCTAACATTTCATCAGATAAATGCTCACCAGCACTCATACAATATCTTAATGATGGACAATCTTCAATTGTAAAATCAGTTTTTTGAATAATTTGTCTATAAATTGTTGGAACCCCAATAAATATTGTACATTGGTGTTTTTTAATTAAATTAATCCAAGTTGATGCATCATTTGCACCCTCATAAGCAATTACTGTATGACCATTAAATAATGGGTCCATAAGTGCAGAACCTAATACATATGTCCAGTTAAATTTTCCAGAGTGCATGATTCTATCATTCTCTTTAAAATCAAACCAATATTCAGTTGCAGGAGTTCTTCCAACAAGTGATCTATGTGAATGTAGTACACCTTTTGGGTAACCAGTTGTTCCTGATGTATATACTAAATAAGCAGGTTCACCTGATTTTGATTTATAGTGATTAGGAGTTGCGTCACCATTTTTTAATATATCATTTAAACAGTATACATTTATACCTTTTGGTTTTGCTAAATCATCAACACTATCTGTTCCTGCAACAATAATTGTTTTTAAGTTATCAACATTTTCTAAATAAGGAACTAAGTTTGTATACATAGTAGCACTTAAAACAATAGCACTAGCTTGTGAATCTTCAGCTAAATATTTAACCTCTGAACCACTTAAAAGTGTAGAAGTTGGTACTGCTATAATTCCAGCTTTTATTGCACCAAAGAAAGAGATTGGATAAGCTAAAGAGTTTTTTAAACATACTAAAACTCTATCTCTTGGACCAATTCCAATACTTGTAAGGAAGTTAGCAACTTGGTCTGATCTTGTTGCTAAATCTTTATAAGTTATCTCATCCGTTCCTAATTTATCATCTTCGATAATCATAGCTGTACTGTTCTCTTTAGGTGTTCCTACGTGAGCAGATGTACAAGCTACACCGATATTTAAAAATTCAGGTACTTCAATTTTAATTGTTGAACTCATATTATATTCCTTACTATATTTGACCGTATGGCCAGTTTTCTTTAAATGTATGTAACGGCATTTTATTTAGCACAGTTAACGCAAACGCTTGGTCCTCTTTATTTAAACTTCTTAAAGCATAACCTCTTAAAAGATTTTGTAATGATTTACCAAACATTGGTGGATCTAACATTTCACCTTTATATCTAATAGCACCACTTAATAAAGCATCAGCTTCAATTGCAGCTTTTAAGATTTCAATATCTTTTGCTATTTCATTTGGACTTGGAGTAAATGCAACTTTACAAACATTAATATGATTTGGTGTAATAACTTGTTTACCTGTTAATCCCATAGCTGTTTCTCTTTTTGCATGCTCATAAACATGTCTTGAAGCATCATCACCATGTAAATCTAACCATCTTCTAATCTCTTTTTTCTCAACACATGAATCAGGTAATGAATTTGGAGTAAGTAAAACCTCAACACCACCAATTACACCCTTACCTTTAACTCTAGCTTCCATAGTTAGAATATTAAAGAAAGTTTGTAATTCATCTATCCAACCCTCAGGTGTGATTTTGTAAGCCATTGCTTTAGAGAAGTCATGGATACCAAATACAACATGTTGAACAGTTGAGTGACTCATTAACTGATCAGCAATTTTAAGCGACTTTGGATGCTCAATAATTGGTTGAATTTGTAAATTTGAACCAATAGAAACTAACCAAGAAGATAAATCTCTAATCTCAGCATCTCCATAAACTTCACCAGCTTTTGCTAAAACGATTGCATCAATATATTTGTGCACTTGCTTTAACATTTTTAAATCCTCTTCATACTCATCAGTTCTGAATGGATTAATTCTAATAGCTATTTGAAAATCTCTTTCAGGAAATTTTGGTAACTCTTGGATTAATAACTCTCTAGACATTGCTTTTTGTCTACAACCATCTTCTAAGTCAAATAAAACTGTGTGTGCTTTTGTTTTATAAGCATGTTTTTGTAATCTTAACTTAGCTTGTTCCATAGTTTCATAACTTCCATCAAGTGGATTAAACTTGATTGGAGGATAATAAATCTGAATTCCAGGCCAATGCCCACCTAATACTGGTTTTAAATCATCATTTGCTGTTAATTTTGATAAGTCGATAATTGACGATGTCATATTATTTACCTTTTGTTTTTTTTATATTGTTTCTTACATAACTGTAAAACATTTTGATTAAAAATATAATCAAATCCGTCTTGCTGAGTGAAATTTATCCATACTTAAAATTAATTATAACATAAATTTAATAATTAGTTTTTAAATTTATAAATTTTTTATAATTTCTATAAAGCCCTATTTATGGGACAATATCAACTAAGCTATTTTTTAGTTTCACATTGTGAGAAAAAAATATTCAAAATTCTTAGTATCCAAAATAATTTCTTTTAAATTTAATGAAATATTAGAAATATTTATACAAATAGGAACAGATTAAGAATTAATTTAGTTATTGCCTTTAAATTTTCAAACTATTTAAAATTAAAATGGTAAAATTAAAAAAATTAAAAAGAAGATATAGCGTGCAAAATCAAAACAAGTCCTTTATAAAAGGCTTATCTGTTTTAAAAACTATTATGAAAGCAAATAAGCCTTTAACAGCAAACTACTTATGTCAAATGCTAGTTATAGATAAAAGTACTATGTCAAGACTAATAAATACACTTATTAGGGAGGGTTTTATTGAGTATGTGGATAATTCAAAAGAGATAATATTAAGTGATATTATGAGAAAAGTTTCTCAAAAAGAGAATAGAGAAAAGATTGTTGAAAGAACTGCTGCTATACTTGATGAGATATTTTACTTAACAGATGAGTGTGCTTATATGGGTATTTTGGATAATAACGAGGTTTTATATTTAAATCAAGTTGATAAATCAACTAGAATTTTGAAAGTTAGAGATTCAGTAGGAACACACGCACCACTTCATGTAAATGCTTTTGGAAAGATTTTATTAGCTTTTCAAAATGTAGATTTAAAAAAATTAGATTTAAAAAAATACACAGTTAATACAATTACTACAGTTACCAAACTTCAAAAAGAGATTGATTTAGTAAAACACAGGGGTTATGCAATAGGATTTGAAGAGTATGAATTTGGACTTTTTTCAATAGCTGTACCATATTTCAATAATAAAAAAGAGTTTGTGGGAACAGTTGGAATTTCAGGACTTTCAGCGAGGGTAAATCAAGAAAAATGTCATGAAATAGGACAAAAAATATTTAAACTTGTAAATCCAGTTATTTAATCTTTTTTTATTTTTATTAATATTTTATTATTTCTATCCCTATGAATAATCTCTTTATTTGGATTTTCAAATATCTCTTTCAAAAAACCAGCTTTATAGGATTTGTGTAAATATTTTCTATTAAAACTCTCTAAACTTTCACACTCAAATGTTGATTGACATATTTTATCTTCATAAATTTTCAAATCTAATAGAGTTTTTCCAGCACTATAAATTTGTACTTGAGTAAAATTATTAAATTTTGAAATAAATCCCTTATCATAAAACTTCATTGTTGGAGTTTTTATTAAAATTGTTGCACTTGAAGATTTAATTGCTACTTTGTTACTACAAGCAATAAATAGAAATGGAAGAATCAAACTAAGCAAAAACTTCATAATTTATACCACTCCCCTTTAATTTTGAGTTTTATTTTACTATAATACGATTAAATAAAGGATTTAAATGCTTGTTCATATATGTTGTTCTGTAGATAGTCACTATTTTTTAGAAAGACTTCAAGAAGATTTTCCAGAAGAAAAATTAGTTGGATTTTTTTATGACCCTAATATTCATCCTTATAATGAGTATCTATTAAGACTTAAAGATGTAGAGTATTCTTGTAAAAAATTAGGTATAGAGTTAATTGAGGGTCCTTATAACTTAGAAGAGTGGTTAAAAAAAGTAAAAGGTTTAGAAAATGAACCTGAAAAAGGTGATAGATGTACAGTTTGCTATGATGATAGATTAGAAACAACTGTAAAAAAAGCCATTGAATTAGGTCATGATAAATTTACAACAACCCTTTTAATCTCTCCAAAAAAATCCCAAGAAAAACTAGAGTTTGTGGGAAGTGCTTTAGAAGAAAAGTTCCATGTGAAATGGATTTTCAAAGATTATAGAAGTGGAAAAGGTGTTGAAGAGCAAGCTAAAGTAGTAAAAGAAAACTCATTTTATAGACAAAACTATTGTGGTTGTTTATTTGGATTAGCACCTCAAAGAGAGCATCAAGATAAACTAATGGATGAGATGTTTTTACCAATATCTAACCAAACCATGCCCCAATCAATTGAGAGTCGCCTTGAACTTTATAGCCAAAGAGATAATCTTGATGAAACAGAAATACCATACAAAATAGTAAAACAAAGATTTTTGAATTATAGATTATTAAATGCAAAAGTAAAAGTTGATAAAGAGATTATTCCCTCATATTTTTTATGTTATTCAACTATTAAAAACGGCAAAACAAAAGGTACAATTGCCTTTGAAAAAGCAGAAATACACTATTTAAACAAAGATGAAGTTAAAATCATAACAATAGATACATTTAATGATATTGCCCAATCTCATTTTAGAGATGTAAAAGACCTGATTTATCATCCCCTTACTTTTGATGCTGAACTAAAAATAAGAGAGAAAATCACTCAAAATCCTTATGGATTATCAGCAATTATTATATTAGATAAAGTTGAAGATAAAAAATATGAGATAAATATGGATGCTAGAATTTATGAAGATATTAAAGAGGTAATCGTTTAATGAAACTACTTGTTTGTGCGATGGAAACCTCCTCAAATATTCATTTAGCCGAACTTAAAAAATACCTAAACAAAGATGTTGAACTTTTTGGTATTTTTGATAAAAAACTTGGAAATCCAAATTATGATATAGAACAGCTTGCAATTATGGGATTTATTGATGCGATAAAAAGGCTTCCATTTTTTTTCAAACTAAAAGATGAAATGGTTGAGCTTTCAAAAGATGCAGATAAAGTTTTACTTATGGATTCAAGTGGTTTTAATCTTCCCCTAGCAAAATCTATTAAAAAAAAATATCCAAATAAAGAGATTATTTATTATATTTTACCTCAAGCTTGGGCTTGGAAAAAAGGAAGAATTCCTAAAATAGAAAAATATTGTGACAAACTTTGCTCTATTTTGCCCTTTGAAAAAGATTATTATAGACAAAAAAATAAAATCACCTATGTGGGTCATCCTCTACTAGATGAAATAAAAACATTCAAAACAAATATAAGTAAAAATAATATCATAGCCTTTATGCCAGGGAGTAGAAAAACAGAGATTCAAAATCTTATGCCTATTTTTAAAGAACTAATCAAAAAAATTCCAAATAAGGAGTATATTTTAATTATTCCTAAAAAATTTGATAAAGAGTATATTAAAAAAATTTATGGAGATATTAGTGATTTTAAAATCTCAAATAATACCCATGAAACATTAACAAAAGCAGATTATGCTTTTATTTGTAGTGGCACAGCAACCCTAGAAGCAGCACTTATAGGAACACCTTTTACACTTAGTTATATAGCTAAAAAACTTGACTATTTTATAGGTTCAAGACTTGTAAAACTACCAGCTGTTGGTCTTGCTAATATATTTTTTCATAAAATGGGAAAAGCTTTAATTCATAGTGAATTTTTACAAGAGAATGTAAGTGTTGAAAACCTTCTAAATGACTATAAAAACAAAGATGAAAAAAAA
Organism: Arcobacter sp.; assembly: GCA_965662175.1. Lineage (GTDB taxonomy): Bacteria > Campylobacterota > Campylobacteria > Campylobacterales > Arcobacteraceae > Arcobacter. The sequence continues at coordinate 10,082 of CBFIGT010000050.1, forward strand.
TTTTTAGAGAATGCAAAAATACTTAGAGAGTATTTAAAAAATGGAAGTTCTAAGAATACAGCTCACATAATTCAAAACTAATATTTTTTTTGATAGAATATATGCCTTAAATAAAACTATATAGGAAAATATATGTTAGACGTTACAGAAATTCAAGAGATACTTCCTCACAGATACCCATTTTTATTAGTTGATAGAATCACTGATATGGAAAAGGGTAAAACAATTATTGGATATAAAAATATTTCAATAAGTGAGCCTGCATTTATGGGACACTTTCCAGGTCACCCAATTTATCCAGGTGTTTTAATCTTAGAGGGTATGGCACAAGCAGGTGGAATTTTAGCACTTAAAAGCAATGACTTAACAAATGAAGAGCTTAAAAATAAAGTTATTTACTTTATGAGTATTGATGGAGCAAAATTTAGAACACCTGTAAAACCAGGGGATAAATTAGAGTATAGAATTGAAGTTAAAAAACTAAGAGGAACATTAATCGTTCTTGCTGGTAAAGCTTATGTTGATGACAAACTAGTTTGTGAAGCTGAACTTAAAGCAATGGTAGTGGATAAATAGGTTCTTTTATGAGTAATATTCATAAAACAGCTATCATCGAAGATGGAGCAATAATCGGAGATGATGTTACAATTGGTGCATACACTATTATTGGTGCTAATGTAAAAATTGGAAATGGAAATATAATAGGTTCTCACACTCTAATTGAGGGTAAAACTACAATTGGTGATTTTAATAAAATCTATTCCCATGCAGCCCTTGGAACTGACCCTCAAGACTTAAAATTTGATGGTGAAGATGTTGAGTTAGTAATTGGAAATAGAAATAAAATTAGAGAATATACACTTTTTAATCCAGGAACTAAAGGTGGTGGAAGCATCACTAAAATTGGTGATAATAACCTATTTATGGGTTATACTCATGTGGCACATGATGTTATTATTGGAAATAATTGTGTTTTTGCAAATGTGGCAACACTTGCAGGTCATGTTGAGATTGATGATAATGTTGTAGTTGGTGGATTAACTCCAATACACCAATTTTGTAAACTTGGAAGCCACTCAATGATTGGTGGAGGTTCTGTTGTAACGCAAGATATTCCACCTTTTTGTTTAGCTGAGGGAAATAGAGCAAATGTTCGAGGACTAAACTTAAATGGTCTAAGAAGAAGATTTGAAAGAAATGATATAAATGCTATAAAAAAAGCATATAAAGATATATTTGAGTCAGGACAACCTATTCAAGAAATAGCTAATGAACTTGTTAAAACAGAAGATAATATCTATGTTTTAGAGTTGGCTAATTTTGTAATAAATACAAAAAGAGGTATTCCTTTTATAAGAAAGCAGGAGAAATAAATAGTATGGCAAAACTTAAGTGTGATTTTTGTGGTTCTGAAGATAGCAAACAAAATCCAGTAATATCAGGTGACAATGCAACAATATGCAAGGCTTGTGTAAATGCAGCATATGACATTATGAGTGGCAAAGAGCCTGATTTGGACCAAGAGTCTTTAACACAAAATGAAAAAACTCAAGAATCTACAGTAAAACTTTTAGCTCCTAGCGAACTAAAAGCTTTATTAGATGATTATGTAATTGGACAACATAGAGCTAAAAAAGTTTTATCAGTAGCTGTTTATAATCACTATAAAAGAATTTTTAGAAAAGATGAGATAGATGAAGATACAGAGATTAATAAATCAAATGTACTTTTAATAGGGCCAACAGGTTCAGGAAAAACTCTTCTAGCTCAAACAATTGCAAGATATTTAGATGTTCCTTTAGCAATTGCTGATGCAACTTCATTAACAGAAGCTGGTTATGTTGGGGATGATGTTGAAAATGTTATTACAAGACTATTACAAGCAGCTGATGGTGATGTAAAAAAAGCTGAAACAGGGATTATCTTTATTGATGAGATTGACAAAATTGCTAGAATGAGTGAAAATAGATCAATAACTAGAGATGTTTCAGGGGAAGGTGTTCAACAAGCTATGCTTAAAATCATAGAGGGTTCTGTTGTAAATGTTCCACCAAAAGGTGGAAGAAAACATCCAGGTCAAGATGCAATTCAAGTTGATACTACAAATATTTTATTTGTTTGTGGTGGTGCTTTTGATGGTTTAGAAGATATTATAAAAAGAAAAAAGGGTGGAAACACTTTAGGATTTAACCAAGAAAAACATGGTAAAAAAGATGAACATAATTTAATTACAATGGTTGAAGCTGATGATTTGGTTAAATATGGTTTAATTCCAGAGTTAATTGGTAGACTTCATATGATAGCTACTTTAAACGAAATCACTGAGGATGATATGGTTCATATATTAACAGAGCCAAAAAATGCTCTAATAAAACAATATATCAAACTTTTTGATATGGATAAGGTAAAATTGGAGTTCGATAAAGAAGCACTTTTAGAGATTGCAAAAAAGGCAATTGAGAGAAAAACAGGTGCAAGGGGTTTAAGATCTATACTAGAAGATATAATGTTAGATATAATGTATGATTTACCAAATTACAAAGATAAAACTATTATTATCACAAAAGAAGTGGTTTTAGATAAAAAAGAACCAAAAATAGCATAAATTAAAAGGAGTTGTAAATAATGTTTCTAGACAAATTGATTGGATTTTTTTCAAGCGATATGGCCATTGACTTAGGGACTGCTAATACTATCGTTTCTGTAAAAGGAAAAGGTATTATTATCAACGAACCCTCAGTTGTAGCTGTTCAACATGATAAATATGGGAAAGATAAAATATTAGCTGTAGGTGTTGAAGCTAAACAAATGATTGGTAAAACACCTTTAAACATTCAAGCGGTACGTCCTATGAGAGATGGTGTTATTGCTGACTTTGAGATGACTGAAAGAATGATAAGATATTTTATTGAAAGAGCACACTCTAGAAAATCTTTTATCAGACCTAGAATCATTATTTGTATTCCTTATGGAATTACACAAGTTGAAAGAAAAGCTGTAAAAGAATCAGCTTTAAGTGCAGGTGCTAGAGAAGTATTTTTAGTAGAAGAGCCAATGGCAGCTGCAATTGGTGCTGGAATTCCTGTATCTGACCCATCTGGATATGTGGTTGTTGATATTGGTGGTGGAACTACTGAGATTGGTGTTACATCACTTGGTGGACTTGTTTTATCAAAATCAATTAAAATTGCAGGTGATAGATGTGATAAAGCAATTATTGATTATGTAAGACAAAATTACAACTTATATATAGGGGAAAGAACTGCTGAAACTATTAAAATAGAGATAGGTACAGCTGTAAAACTTGACCAAGAGCTTAAAATTAGAGTAAAAGGTAGAGATAACTCAGGACTTCTTTCGACTATTGAATTAGGGTCTGAGGGTGTTAGAACAGCTATTAAAGAACCTCTTAGAGAAATAGTAGCAGCTGTAAGATCAGTACTTGAAGATATGCCACCTGATTTAGCTGGTGATGTTGTTGATAATGGTGTTACATTAACAGGTGGTGGTGCATTAATTAGAGGATTAGATACATATTTAGCTGATATTATTAAATTACCTGTAAAAGTTGCTGAAGACCCATTATTAGCTGTTGCTTATGGTACAAGCAAAGTATTAGACGAGGAAGCATTACTTAGATTAATCTCAAATGAATAGAATACTTTTCCTTTTCCTTTTAATTATCTCTATTGGTCTATATATTTTTAATATAGACCAATCTATTACTGACAAATTTAGATTTGTAAATGATATAAAAAAATACTACTCTGAAAGACTAATTGTTGTAGAAGAGGCTTTAAATAAATATTTTTCTCAAGTTAATACAATAAATAAGTTATCAGAAGAGAATAAAGAGTTAAATAAATATCAAATACTATATACAAAAACAGAAAAACAACTAGAAGAAATCTTAGATAAAAACGAAAAACTACAAATAAATGATGCAAACCTGAAACTTACAAAAGTATTATCTTATGTGAAATTTGATGATTATACAAAGGTTTGGCTGGATTTAGAAAAAGCAGATAAAAAAATAGAGGGACTTATCTCAAATAATTATGCTGCTGGAATTGTTGTAAATCAATCTAATCAATCACTAGCCTTACTTAATGGAAATGAAAAAAGTAATTATGCTGTTTTTATAGGAGAAAACAGAGCTCCTGGAATTGTCCATGGAATTGAAAACTCAAAAAATATTATTATAAAATATATTCCTATTTGGATAGATATTAAAAAAGATGATGAAGTTATTACATCAGGTATGGATGATATCTTTTTTGAGGGTTTAAAAGTTGGTCGTGTTATCTCAATCAAAAAAATGGCTGATATGCAAGAAGCAACAGTAGAACCATATGCAAAAGCTCAACAAGAGACATTTTTTTATATCTACTCTAAAAAAATAGTTGAGAAAAAACAGAAAGTTTTAGAAGAGGGAAAAACAGAATCAACTCCTAATAAGAAGCCATAATCCCATCAACTTTATCCCAAGTTAAACCCTCTTCTTTTTGCCCTTTAAACATATTATAAATATATCTAGCAAACATATCTGTTTCTAAATTTACCTTTGTACCTATTTTATATGTTTTAAATAGTGTATTTTCCACAGTATGAGGAATAATAGTAAGTCTAAAAGAGTCATTCATCACTTCATTTACAGTTAATGAAACTCCATCAATAGTCACACTTCCTTTTGGAATAATATATTTTGCATATTCATTTGGTAAACATATTATAAAATCCCATGAGTTACCACTTTGTTTTATTGATTTTATTGTTCCTAAACAATCCACATGACCTTGAACAATATGTCCCTCAAACCTATCTCCCATCATCATGGCAGGTTCCATATGAACTTTACCTTTGTAGTTTTCCATTGCTAATATTTTTTGGGACTCAGGTGAAAGTTCTACAGAAAAAGTACCACTTGAAACTCTAACAACTGTTAGACATGCACCATTTATTGCAATTGAATCACCTACTTTTGGAACATATTTTGCTTTTAGTGTAAGCTGGTTTGACTTTAAACTTAAAACCCAAGCCATCTCTCTTATTAATCCTGTAAACACTACTTTCCTTTAAAACTTTTGTAAAAGTCGAAATATTTGGTATAATACCAAAAATTTAATGAGAAGCTAATTTTAATTAAATTTCTTAGATAAGCGGAAGAAAACGTTTATCTAAGAAATTTCCTAAAAAAGGTTGAAATAGGAAATATTATGGAATATGATGTAATTGTAGTTGGTGGAGGACATGCTGGTATTGAAGCTAGTTTAGCAAGTGCTAGAATGGGCAAAAAAACTCTACTTATAACTATGCTAGTTGAGCAAATAGGAGCGGCAAGCTGTAATCCTGCTATTGGAGGTCTTGCAAAAGGTCACTTAGTTAGAGAATTAGATGCCCTTGGTGGTGAAATGGGACTTTGTACTGATGCTTCAGGTATTCAGTTTAGAATACTAAATGCTTCAAAAGGTGCTGCGGTTCAAGGAAGCCGAGCTCAAATTGATATGGACAAATATAGAGAATATATGAGAGAAGTTTGCCATAATACAGAAAATCTTGAAATCTACCAAGATGAAGTAACTTCACTTTTAACAACAGATTCTGAAAATTTAGAAGTTTGTGGTGTAAAAACAAAACTAGGTGAAGAGTTTAAATCAAAAAAAGTAATCCTAACAACAGGTACTTTTATGAAAGGTTTAATCCATATAGGAACTTCAACTTATGATGCTGGAAGAGCTTGGGAATTACCATCAAGTACCCTTTCAACACAGCTTAAAGAGTTTGGATTAAATGTTGGTAGATTAAAAACAGGAACACCTGCAAGAATAGATGCAAAATCAATTGACTTTTCAAAAATTGAAGAGCATGGTGGAGATGAAAAACCAACTCCAT
>CBFIGT010000051.1:0-15856 GCA_965662175.1 Arcobacter sp.
GCTCCAATTCCTTTTATTCATTGTGAATCATGTGGATTAGTTCCTGAAAAACTACAAAATTTACCTGTTGCACTACCTGATGATGTTGAAATTACAGGTGAGGGTAATCCTTTAGATAATCATCCAACATGGAAACACTGTGCTTGTCCAAAGTGTGGAAAAGATGCTCTTAGAGAAACAGATACTTTAGATACATTTGTTCAATCATCTTGGTACTTTTTAAGATATGCAACTAATAATAAAAAATGGAATGATACAGGTATTTCAAAAGAAGATAGCAATTATTGGATGGATGTTGACCAATATATTGGTGGAATTGAACATGCAATTTTACACCTTTTATATGCAAGATTTTTTACAAAAGCATTAAATCAACTTGGATACACAAACTCTAAAGAGCCATTTAAAAGACTTCTTACTCAAGGTATGGTTTTAAAAGATGGTGCAAAAATGTCTAAATCAAAGGGTAATGTTGTTGATCCTGATTTAATTGTTGAAAAATATGGAGCTGATACAGCTAGACTTTTTATGATGTTCGCAGCACCACCAACTAAAGAGTTAGAGTGGAATGATAGTGCTGTTGATGGGGCATTTAGATTTATTAAAAAGTTTTTTACAAAATCAGAAATGGCAAAAAACTCTACAATTGAAGAGATAAATGCAATTAATCATGATAGTTTGTCAAAAGAGGAAAAAGAGGCTAGAAAAAAAGTTTATGAAGCTTTACAAAAGTCAAATGAAGTATTTGGAAAAACATATGCATTTAACACACTAATTGCTTCTTCAATGGAAGCTATGAATGCCCTTGGAACTCAAGAAAATAGAGTAGTTTGGGCTGAGGGTTATTATATATTAGCAAATATTTTAGAGCCAATAATTCCGCATCTTTGTTGGGAATTATCAGATGAACTTTTCCAAATGAAAAACTTTAATAACAATATTGAGGTAAAAGAAGAGGTATTTGCTGTTGACTCGATTATTTTAGCAATTACTATAAATGGTAAAAAAAGAGCAGAAATTGAAGTTTCTCCTGATGCTACAAAAGATGAGATTTTAGCAAGTGCTAAAAAAGCTTCTAATAAATGGATTGAGGGTAAAGAGATTATCAAAGAGATTGTTGTACCAAATAAGTTAGTAAACTTAGTAATTAAAGGTTAATTATGAATTTTAAATCATCTATTGTAGCAATTTTAGTTTTGTTTTTATTTACAGCTTGTGGATATAAGCCATCTTCAACTTATGCAAAAAAAGAGATTTATGGAAATGTATTTGTAGATTTAAATGTAAATATAGAAGACCCTAAAAACTCTGTTTTAATAAAAGACTCTATGATTGAACTACTTGTTCATAGATTAGGTTCAAAATTAGTAAATAAAAAAGAGTTGGCTGATACAATTGTAAATATTAAACTAAATTCTGTTGGATTATCAGCACTACAATATGATGATTCAGGATATATAAATCTTTATAAAGCAAGTGCTAATATAAGTGTTAATTACACTAATAAAGAGGATAAAAATAGTTTTAATGTTTCAGGAGTTTATGAGTTCTCTATCGAAGATGAAACAATATCTGATTCAAAAAGATATGAAGCCATAAAAGCTGCTGCTAATAAAGCACTAGATGAAGTTATTTCAAAACTAGCTGTTTTATCTTTTAAAGTTAAATAGAGAACGTGAATATAGATTTTAAAAATGCTAATCTAAAAACTTTTTTAGATTATAAAACCATGTACTATGATAAAATAGATTTTTCAACTATTGAAAAATCTTTTTTATTGTTAAAGAAGAGTTTGGAATTGCCCTATATTATCCATATTGTTGGTACTAATGGAAAAGGAACTACAGGACGATTTTTAGCAACATATTTACATAAAATTGGTAAAAATGTACTTCACTATAGTTCTCCACATATAAATAAATTCAATGAAAGAATTTGGATAAATGGTAAATATATTTCTGATGAGTTATTAGAAAAATCCCATAAAAAAATCCAAGAATTATTATCTTTAGAGTTATTAGAAAAATTGACATATTTTGAGTATACAACTCTTTTGGCTTTTTTAGTAAGTGATAAAAGAGAGTATTTAATCTTAGAAGCTGGACTTGGTGGTGAGTTTGATGCTACAAATGTGGCTTATAATAATTTATCATTAATTACAACAATTGATTTAGACCACCAATCATTTTTGGGAAATACAATAAAAGAGATTTCCTTAACAAAAATGCGTTCAGTTGATAATACAATGATTGTTGGTTATCAAATTAATGAAGAGGTTTATGATTGGGCAAAAGAGATTTCTTTAAGTAAAAATGTAAAATTATTAAATTTGAATGATTTTAAAATTGATATTTCTAGTTTATCAAAACTTTTTCCTCTTTATTTACAAAGAAATTTATTACTTTGTCTTTGTGCATTAAAATATTTAAATATTGATATTGAGTTATCTTTTTTTGAAGATATAAAATTTGAGGGAAGATGCCAAAAATATAAAAAAAATATAACCCTTGATGTTGGACATAACCCTTTAGCTGCAAAATCTCTACTTGAGGTTTTTAAAGATAAAAAAATTAATCTTATTTATAACTCTTATAAAGACAAAGATTATGAGAAAGTTTTAGAGATATTAAAACCAATTATAAAAAAACTTTATATTTTACCAATAGAGGATAAAAGAATGGCTAAGGAGCTCGATTTAATTAATGTTTGTAAAAAATTTAATATAATAACAGAGTTATTTGAAAATAAAATCTCTTTGAATGAAGAGTATTTGGTTTTTGGATCATTTTTAGTAATTGAGAAATTTATGAAAATAGAGAAAAGTTTAGATGAAAATATTAAATAATAGATTAGTTATAACTGTTTCAGATGTAAATAGTACAAAATCTTATAACATCCATCAGCTTTTTAAAAAATTAATATTTATTGCAATATTTGTAACTTTTGCTATCATAGCTGGTTCTTTTTGGTTAATTTCACTTTTAAGCAATGAGATGGATGAGTTAAAGTATAAAAAAGAGAAAGAGATAACTTTTTTAACAGAAAAAGAGAAAAAACTTCAAGCTCAGAATTTATTTTATTCAATGCAAATAAAGGGTAAGGTTAAAGATATAGAGGAGCTAAGTTCTAAGCTTGATAGTATTGAAGAGATTATTGGAATTAAGAAAAATGATAGTGATCAAGATGCTATTACAAGAGCTACTCTAGCTAAGATTTCATCATCTCAGAAAATGTATATGCTTACAACTATTCCAAATGGTTCGCCACTTAAGGAGTTAAAAACAACTGCAAGTTTTGGGTATAGAATTCATCCCGTAACTAGCCAAAAACAGTTTCATAGGGGAATTGATTTAAGAGCTTCAATTAACACTCCTGTTTATGCAACAGCTGATGGAGTTGTACGATATGTACAACCTAGAAATAGTGGAGATTTTGGTAGAGTAATTATCATTTCTCATAATTTTGGTTTTGAAACAGTTTATGCACACTTAAGAGAAACTAATGTTAAACTAGGTGATGTTATCAAAAAAAATCAGATAATTGCAATGAGCGGGAATTCGGGTAGAAGTACTGGACCTCATTTACATTATGAGATAAGATATGCAAGTATGGTTTTAAATCCAAGGGATTTTATAGATTGGAATCTTAAAAGTTATGAAAATATTTTTAGTAAACAAAGGAGAGTAAGGTGGGAGTATTTGGTAAATCTAATAAAGGAACATCACAAGCTGGAGCAACTGTAATTGCAAAGGGAACTTGTATAATTGGTGGAATCTCAACTCAAGGTACAGTTCATATTGATGGTAAATTTGAGGGTGTTATTTTAGAAGCTGATGCAATTTCTATTGGTAAAACAGGAGAAGTTGTGGGTGATTTAAAGGCAAATCATATTGTAATAAGTGGTTTTTTTGATGGTAAAATAGATTGTAATATTATGCAAATTTTATCTTCAGCAAAAGTTATTGGAGATTTTACTTATAGTGATTTGATTATTGAAGAGGATGCTAAATTTGAGGGAAGAGTTATTAGAAAAAACTCAGAGCTTAAAAGTAGATACAATGAAATTGAGAACAAAATAGGAAATATTGTTTCAAGTAATCAAGAAGTTACGAATGAAGATATGCAATCAGCACAAATCCCAAATTCAGAAAAAACTAAATAATTTATACTCTCAAAAAAAGCTAATCGATGAAGAGATAGCTTTTTTAGAAAAAGAGTTAAAAAAGAATAAAAACCTTACAAAAAAAGAAAAAATAGAGCTATTTAGAGCTCTATTTATATCAAGAGAAGATATTTTTTTAAAAAAATGGATAAGTAAAGATGGAAGTAAATCATCATATTATCCTGTAACCGCCACCTTTAAAGGTGAAGATTATTTACCCCTAACAAATCAAGATATAGAAGAGCATTTAAGAGGATTAGTTCAATTAGCTACATATTTGATTTCAAAAGAGTCAAATAGTAAATTTGCTGTATTAAAAATAGCAAATAGTGATAAATACCAATTGGAGATAGTATTAAATAGTTTAAATATTGCAGGACACTATTTGTATGATTCAAATAATGATTTATTAGTATGGTTCTTTTTTGATGAAAAAATCAGTAGTAAAGATGCAAAATCATTTTTAGAATCAATACTAAAAGAGGCGAATATAAGTGGAAAACTATTTCCAAATCAAGATTTTTCTAATAATTCATCAATGGGAATATTTATAGAGTTGCCACTTCATTTAAAATATAGAGAAAAAAATCAAACAGTCTTTTATGATATTAAAAATAGTACTGCAATAAATGACCAATGGGATTATTTACAAAATATTAAAAAAATATCAAAAGATGAAGCTTTGAAAATAGCTAAAAAAAGTGATGTAAAAGTATTAAATAGTTGGGAAAAAGAGGAGCTTAGAGTTGAGTATCCTAATTTTTTATTGAAAATTGTGCTTTATGAGTATATTTATATTCCAACAAAGAATTTATCAAAAAGTTTTCTAAATGAACTAAAAAATTTAGCAACTTTTGAAAATCCACAAATAAAAACACTTTTGAGTCTTAGAAAACCACTTTATAACACTCCAAAATATATTAAAAACTTTGAAGAGGATGAAAGCTATTTAAAACTACCAAGGGGAGTTTTAGGTGATGTTATTAGAATTTGTAAAAAAAACAGTATTAAATATAGTTTAGATGATAAAAGAGTAGAGATTAAAAATTCTTATCCAAAACTAAAATTTGTGTTAAGAGATGAACAAGAAGAGGCAATACAGAAGGTCTCAAAAAAAGATTTTTCAATTTGTGTTGCACCTCCTGGCTTTGGGAAAACATTAATTGGTGCAAAAATGTGTGAAATAAGAGGAGTTAATGCTTTAGTTTTAGTAAATAAAAATATGCTATTAGACCAATGGGTACAAAGATTTGTTGACTATTTTTCAATGGATAAAAAAGAGATAGGAATTTTGGGCAAAAGTAAAAATAAACTTACAGGTAAACTAGATATTGCAACTATGCAAAGTCTTAAAAATCAGCCTGAGATTATAAAAAACTACTCTTTTGTTATTGTTGATGAGTGTCACCATATTCCAGCTGTTACCTTTGAACAAATAATTAAACTCTTTTGTGGAAAGTATTTATTAGGTCTTAGTGCAACACCAAATAGAAAAGATGGATTAGAACCAATTTTATTTCAACAGCTAGGAAAAATATCTTATGAATATAGAAAAAAAAGAACAATTACCCATCAATTAAAAGTTATTAATACTAGTTTTGTAAGTGATGCTGATAATTATGCACAACTTATAAATGAAATCACAGTTAATGAAGAGAGAAACCAATTAATAATAGATGAGATAAGAAAATATGAAAATAGAAAAATATTAGTTTTAACAGATAGAATTGAGCATATAAATCTATTAGAAGAGTTATTAATAAGAAATAATTTAAATTATGTTATTATACACGGAAGTTTAAGTAAAAAAGAGCAAGAAAGCAGTTTGGAAAAAATTGAAACAAACAGTTTGATTCTTGCAACGACTTCATATTTTGGAGAGGGAATAGATTTCCCACATCTAAATACAATTATATTTGCCACACCTATATCATATTATGGAAGATTAGTTCAGTACCTAGGTAGGGTTGGACGTGATGGTCAGGCTTGTTTAGCTATTGATTTAGTTGATACAAAAAATGCAATGCTTAACTCTACATTCAAAAAAAGAATGGATGGTTATAAACAGATGCATTATAAAATTTTTTAGGATTTAAATGTTAGGAATTATTGTTGCTGCAATTTTTATTGCAATTATTGTTAATTTATTATTAAAAAGATTTCAACTACCAACTATCATAGGTTATATAGTAACAGGTACTATTATTGCTTATTTATTTGATTTACATAGTGCTGTAAATAATCATGACTTAAAAGAGATAGCTGAGTTTGGTGTTGTATTTTTAATGTTTACTATTGGATTAGAGTTCTCAGTTGATGCCTTAGTTCGTATGAAAAGAGAGGTTTTTATAACAGGAACTTTACAAGTTGTAGTTACAACATTAATTGTTGTTCTTATCTCTTTTTATATATTAAATTTTGATTTCCAAACCTCAATGATAATTGGTACCGCTCTTTCATTATCTTCAACAGCAATTGTTTTAAAAACTTATAATGAGAATAAAGATATTAAAAAAAGACATGGTCAAAGAGTTCTTGGAATTTTGATTATGCAAGATATCGCTGTTATACCCATATTACTTATGATTTCTATATTTACAATGGATTCTGAAAACTCTGTTTGGTATATAATTTTACAAACAGCTATTGCAGCAATTGTATTAATTGCAATACTATATGTTGTTGGAAAATATTTATTGGAGCCTTTTTTTACCCATGTTAGTGAAACAAACTCAGATGAACTTTTTGTTGGTTCTGTTTTATTAATAGCAATTGGTGCTTCATTTATGGCTAATTATTTTGGTTTTTCTTATTCACTTGGGGCATTTATTGCAGGTATGATGATTGCTGAAACTAAATTTAAACATCAAGTTGAATCAGACTTAATCCCATTTAGAAATTTACTACTTGGAGTTTTCTTTATAACAGTTGGTATGCAAATAAACTTTGCAATGATAGCTGAGCATATTTTTACAATACTTTTATTGCTTCCAATATTAATGATTACTAAATATTTTATTATTTATGGAATAGTTAGAATTGATGATACAAAAAGAGTTGCTTTTAAAACAGCACTATCTTTGGTGCAAATTGGAGAGTTTTCCCTAGCCATCTTAGAGTTAGCAAGAAGTGCAAATTTACTTAATTCAACCCATACACAAATATTAATTGTAACAATTGTATTATCTATGATTTTAACACCAATAGCACTTAAAAACTTATCAAAAATAGCAAGTTCTGTATTACCTGATGATGTTATGGAAGTACCAGCTCCTATGGCTGTAGATACTGATTTAAAAGGGCATGTTGTAGTGCTTGGTTATGGACATCTTGGACAAGAGATTGTAAGGGAATTAAAAGCTATTCAAAATGAGTATGTTATTATTGAAAATAAGATAAAGTTTTATCAAATGGGTAAAGATGATAATGAACCAATAATTTTTGGAAATGCTGCACAAAAACATATTTTAGAGTCTGTTAATATAAAAACATCCTGTGCTGTTATTGTTGCTGTTGATAATCCTGAGCAACTTCATTTGATTTGTGAAACTATTGATGAGTTAACTAAAAATACAAAAACAATTGTAAAAATTACAAAATCAGAAGATAAAAAACTAATAGAGGGACTTCACTTAAAACATATTATTGTGGATGATGAGGTTGTAGCACGTGCTTTAGTTGAAGAGACAAGAGTTTGTAGTATTGATTTTTCTAGGAAATAAGATACTTTAAAAGTATCTTACCCTATATATCTGTTTTTTTGTTTATCTTTTATTTTATCAATCTCTACAATAATCAAACCATCAACACAGTTTGAAAAATCTGGATCTATATTAAAGCCTTGAAAATTAACCCCACCATCAACACATAATTCAGAGTATTGTTTAAATAAAGTTGGGACAGCAACTCCCATATTTGATAAAGCTAATTTTAGTTTTTTAAAATCAGTTTTTTTATCATCTCCATCAAACATCTCTTTTAATGATTTAATATCAACAGAGTATTGATATGGAAGTCGTGAAGATAATAAAATTTGTTCATTTTTATAATAATATGAATAATAGTAAATCAACATATCTTTTGCAATGTTAGGTAATGAAGCAGAAATTGAAACAGGACCATACATATATTTAATTTGTGGATTAGCTTTTAAATAAGCCCCAATTCCATACCAAAGATAATCTAAAGCTCGACTTCCCCAATATTTAGGTTGTACAAAAGATCTCCCTAACTCAATAGAATCATCAATATATGGCACAAACTCATCTTTATATTTAAAAAGAGTATTAGAGTAAAATCCACTAATTCCTAGATTTGTATTTATAAATTCGCCATTTCCTATTCTATAAGAACCAACAATCTCTAAATCCTCTTTATCCCATAAAATAATATGCTCATAATAAATATCATATTTATCAGTATCTCTTTTTTTATTTATACCCTCACCAACACTTCTAAAAGACAATTCTCTTAATCTTCCTAACTCTTTTAATACAATTGAATCATCAGTATAGTTATATAAATATATAATCTTACCATCACTTGTTTCACCTATTTTTTGTGAGTTTTTTAGTTCATTTAAAATATCTTGTCTATTTTCAGGGTGAGCAATAGCTTTTTGTGTTTCGAAGTATGATTTTTTACCTTTTTTTAAAGCATATAGATGTTTTTTATAAAGTTGAATAAGATATTTTTTATCTAAACCCTTTGGCATAATATTCTCATTTGGAATAATCTCACCAACTTTTATATTTACCTTTTTGTGTCTTTTTTTAAACATCTCATTTGATAAAAGCAGTGTTGAAAAAGTTTTATTTAGTATAGAGATTGTATAAAATATTTTAGAGTTTTTACCATCTACTAATATTGGTAAAATAGGGGCATTACAGTGTTGGGCAAAGTTTAAAAATCCCTTATTCCAACTTGGGTCTTTTATTCCTTTAGCACTAGCACGGCTAACTTCTCCAGCTGGAAAGATAATAATAGCTTGTTCAGCATTTATTGCATCATATATGGCTTTTATATCTTTTTTACTCTGTCTTTGTTTGAAGTTATCAATTGGCACAAAAAGTGAAGAGAGAGCTTCAATACCAGCTAAAAAATCATTAGCCACAATTTTTACATCTTTTCTTACTTTTCCAACAAATTTTAATAAACATAAAGCATCAAGTCCACCCAAAGGATGATTTGCAATAATTACAACTTTTCCACTACTTGGAATATTTTGCATATCATTACTTGAAACTGTATAATCAAAATCAAAATTATCTAAAACAGCATCAACAAATTCAAAACCTTTTTTATGTGAGTTATTTTCTAAAAACTCATTTATAGACTCTTCATGAACTATTTTTTTTGCTATTTTTATTAGAGATTTATTTAAAAATGATGACTCTAAATCAATCTTTGGAAACTTTTTCTTTATCTCTTTTTCTACATCAACCATTTTAATCCTTATTGTGATTTAAAATTCTATTATGAAATGATTACACCATGGTTACCTCATTTTTTGATTTATTCCTTTGTAAAAATATGTTAATATTCATTTTAAAATTAATTATGTGAGGAAATATGAATAAATCATTATTTACAAATTTAATCTCTTTAGTTTTGGTTTTATTAGGATATGTTTTAAAAATAAATGAACTATTTATGATAGGTTTATTTGCTTTAAGTGGAGCACTTACAAATGCAATTGCAATACATATGCTTTTTGAAAAGGTACCATTTTTATATGGAAGTGGTGTAGTAGAAAAGCGATTTGAGGATTTCAAAAAAGGAATTCACTCTTTAATGATGGAACAATTTTTTACAAAAGAGAACTTACAAAGATTTTTTGAAGATGAAATAACATCAAAAAAATCAAGCTTTGATTTATCACCAATATTAGAAAAAACAGATTTTACACCAGCCTTTGAGTCACTAAAAGCAGCCGTTATGCAATCATCTTTTGGAGGAATGTTAGGTATGTTTGGAGGAGAGAGTGCATTAGAGCCTTTAAAAGAGCCTTTTACAGAAAAATTAAAAGGTGCAATTGTAACAATCTCTAAAAATGAATCTTTTCAGCAATCACTTCACGAAAGTTTAGGCTCATCAAATGTAAGTGAGGATATTTTTCTTAAAGTAAGTCAAATTGTAAATAAAAGATTAGATGAATTAACACCTAAAATGGTAAAAGAGATAGTTCAAAAGATGATAAAAGAACACTTAGGTTGGCTAGTAGTTTGGGGTGGTGTATTTGGTGGACTAATTGGATTTGTTTCAACTTTATTGATGTAGTTCTTATTTTATCAAACTATATTGTTGTGGTTTTTCTTGCGTTATAGTACCATCAGGAAGTTGGAAATATAGTTTTTCATTTTTATTTTCTACTAGTTCAAAGTTATCATCACCATTGAAAAACAATATCTAATTATCATGCACCTGCAATAATATATAAAGTTTTTTTCAATTCAAAATCCTTTTTCCTAAAGTTGTATTATAGCTAGATTATAGTTATAAGCTATAATCTATTAACTCCATATCATCTTCAATGCTTAGTTCAAACTCTTTATCTATTCTATTTTTAAAAAAGGATTCATTTTTTGATTTTATAATTTAATATTTCTCTTATAATAAATAAAAATAAAAATAAATAATTTTGATTAATCATACTTTTATGATAGAATATATTAGTTTTTATGGAGCCAATTTAGAAATTATAAAGGGAAGCTTATGGATAGCAATGTTAAATATTTATTACAAATAATAAAATATACACCTTCTCTTACAATTCTTATTGTCTGTATTCTTACCATAACACTTATGTTTAATGAGCAAAAAAAAGAGTTTTTAGAAGAGCAAAATTTAATTGAAAAACAATTTGTTGATATTCAGAAAGAAAAAATAAAATCAGCTGTTAATACAGTGCATGATTATATAAAAAGAGAAAAAAATAGAGCTTTAGATGAACTAAAACAAGATTTAAACTATAAAATGAACACGGCATATAATATTGCTATTAATATATACAATAAAAATAAAGATAAAAAAACAAAAGCTGAGATAATTGAGCAGATAAAAGAGTCAATTGAGGTATTAAGATTTAATGATGCTAGAGGTTATTTTTCAATACATACATTAGATGGAATAAATATTTTACAGCCCATTAATAGAAGTTTTGAGGGAACTAGTGTATTTTATAGAAAAGATATAAAGGGTAATTATCCTGTACAAATGGCTATAGAAATTGCAAAAACAAAGGGTACAGGTTTTTTCTCTTGGTATTATTATAAGCCAAATGATAAATCAAAAGAGTTTGAAAAAATTGGTATTGTAAAAAAGTTTGAGCCATATAATTTGATTTTTACAACTGCTGAATATGTAGAAGACTTCAATAATAATTTACAAAAAAAGATTTTAGAACATATATCTTATTTAAAATTTGATAACAATGATTTTATTTTTTTGATTAATTATAATGGAGAGGTTTTACTGCATAAATCAGATAAAGTTATTAATCATAATATCTTCAAAGAGAATAAGTTTTCCCATGTAAAAAGTTTTTTTGAAGAGTTAATCAATAATAAAATAAATGAAGATTCAGCTTATCTTAGAACAATACCAAAAATAACAGAAGGTGAAAATACTAAAGAGATAAAAATAACATATGCAAAGAAATTTGATGATTGGAAATGGATTATTGCTCAAAGTTTTAAATTATCTAGTTCTCAAAAGTTATTAGAAGATAGAAAAAATATTTTAGAAAAGAAATACAGTCATTATAAAAATAATGTATTAATTTATGGTGTATTTTTTACTATTATTTTATTGCTCATCTCTTATTTTATATCAAAGCTATTAGAAAATATATTTTTAAAATACAAAAAAAGTTTAGAAAATAAGATATTAGAAAATAAGACTCAAAAAGAGATCTTATTAAAAGCCCAAGAAGTAGCACAAATAGGTGATTGGAGATTGGACATAAACACAAACAAAGCTTTTTGGTCAGATGAAATTATTAAAATATTAGGATTAGATAAAAAAGATAAAGATAAATTTGGTCCTGAATATCTAAAAAAACTAATGATAGATGAGGATATTCCTTGTTTTGAAAATTCTATTAATAAATGTATTGAAAACGGTAGCGAGCATCAGTGCATATATAGAATTAAAAGAGCTGATGGTGAAATTAGATGGATAGATTGTAGAGGTAAATTAGATAAAGATAAATCCCATATAATTGGTACAGTTCAGGATATAACAAAAAGAAAAATTCTTGAGATTGAAAAAAAACAAAAAGAAGATCTTCTTTTTCAACAGAGTAAAATGGCTGCAATGGGAGAAATGCTAGGGAATATCGCCCACCAGTGGCGACAACCTTTATCTAATATTTCAATAGCATCAACAGGAACAAAAATACAAAAAGAGATGAACTGTTTGAGTGATGAGCAGTTGTATTCAGCACTAACCTCAATCAATGATTCAGCACAATATTTATCTCAAACAATTGAAGATTTTAGAAGCTTTTTTAATCCAAGTGATAATAAAATGAATAAATTTTTTATAGATGATTGTCTAAATAAAACACTAAGTTTAGTAAAGACTCAGTTTATTTCAAAAAATATTGAAATAATAAAAAATATTGAGAATTTTGAATTATTATCAATAGAAAATGAATTAATACAAGTTTTAATAAATATACTAAATAATGCAAGAGATAGTTTAGTAATAAATCAAAAAGAGAAAAAATTAATTTTTATAAATACATATAAAAAAGAGGATATTTCATATATTGAAATATTGGATAATGCAGGTGGAATCGAAAATAATATTATAGATAGAATTTTTGAACCATATTTTACCACAAAACATAAATCCCAAGGTACAGGTATTGGATTGTATATGAGTGAAGAGATTGTAAGAACACATCTAAATGGAAATATTACAGCTTCAAATGAAAAATATTTGTATGATGGAATTGAGTATAAAGGGGCAAAATTTACTATTACTATTTAAAGTAATAATTTTAATCTTCTATTGTTAAACCCCAAATTAAAAGATATTTAAATACAATATGCCCAGTATGAGTTATTGTATTACAATATGAAATATTTTTATCATAAAAAAACAGATATGCTAAAATACCAAAAATTTAAATATTAAAGAAAAGATTTGACTAAACCTATAATAAAAAATAAAGAATATCAACCTTTTGTTAAGTGGGTGGGTGGAAAAAGAGGATTACTTCCTCAAATAATCCCATTATTGCCTAAAGAGTTTAATAATTACTTCGAACCATTCCTTGGTGGTGGAGCTCTATTTTTTGAGCTTTTTTCAAAAGGAGTTTTGAAAAACAAAAAAGTATATTTATTCGATATAAATTCAGAACTTATAAATGCTTATGAAGTAGTTAAAAATAATCCAACCCAACTTGTTTATGAACTTGAACTTTTTAAACAAAAACATTCTAAAGAGTTTTATTATGAGGTAAGAGCTTGGGATAGGGAAGAAGATTTTTTAACTATTGATAAAGTTTTAAGAGCTACAAGATTTATATATTTAAATAAAACTTGTTTCAATGGACTCTATCGTGTAAATAAAAAAAACCAAAACAATGTACCAATTGGAAGTTATAAAAATCCAAATATTTGTGATGCAAAAGTAATATATAGTGCAAGCGAAGCTTTACAAAATGCTGTTATTAAAAATTGTAGTTATAAAGAAGTTTTGAATATTGCTTCAAAAAATGACTTGATTTATTTTGATCCACCATATTATCCTCTTACTCAAACAGCAAGTTTCACATCATACAGCGAATTTGATTTTTTAGAAAAACAACAAAATGAACTTTTTGAAGTTTTTAAAAGTTTGAGCGATAAAAAGAGCAGTGTATTACATAGCAATTCATCTACGGAGTTTATAAAAGATTTATATAAAGATTATGATATTAAAGAGATTTTAGCAAATAGATTTATAAATAGTAAAGCTAGTGATAGAGGGAAAATTAGTGAAGTTTTAGTGAGGAGCAAAAAATGGTAAGAGGTGGACTTGGTGGTGGTAATACTCAAACTGGAATACATTTTGAGGCTAGGGTAGATATAGTAACTTATTTAAATGATGAAGTTGATGGATATAGATGTGAGCAAAAGCCTTTAAATAATAGAAGACAATCTATGGGATTTAATATTTATTATAATGAAAATCTTGTTGCAGAATCTTTTAAAAAACATGAATTATATAGATATTTAGATACTTTAGATATTGATTGGAGAAGTATCTTATCTAAACAACTATTGCCTGATGATGCTATCTATGTAATTTATAATAATACAGTTTTTATAATTGAAGTAAAATATCAAGAAGTAGATGGTTCTGTTGACGAGAAGTTACAAACTTGTGGATTTAAATTAAAACAATATCAAAGATTATTCGCACCATTAAACCATAATGTTAAATATATTTATATTTTGAATGATTGGTTTAGAGAAGATAAATATAGAGATACTCTCAACTATATAATTGAGATGAACTGTAAATATTATTTTGAATTTTTACCACTCCATGAAATAGGATTACCTATTCCTGAATAAATTATTAGGATTATTTAGATGAATGTTGAAGCAAGAAGTTTAGTTATTGAAAATGTATTTAAAAAAGGTCAATTTGAAATACCAGACTATCAAAGAGAATATGATTGGACAGATGATAACTTAGATGAATTTTTAAATGATCTATCAGATAATGAAGATGATAATTATTTTATTGGTCATATGGTTTGTGAAGGTGATTTTAACGGTTCTAAGTTTAAAGTTATAGATGGACAGCAAAGGATAACTACCATAACTATTATGTTATCAGTTATTAGGGATATTTTTTCTGAATTAGAATTTGAAAATCTTGCTAATGGAATTCATGAAAATTATATTTTCTCAAAAGACAAAGATTATAATGAATATGTAATTTTAAAAAACAATATGCCGTATCCTGTATTGCAATCTTATGTTCAAAGTAAAATTGATAAAAAAGACAAAGAAGTTAAACCCGTAAAATCTGGTGAAAAAAAGATTATTAAAGCATATGATAAATTCTATAAATTATGGAAAACATTAAATGAAAACTCATTAAAAGCTTTAAGAGATAAAATATTAAATTTAGAGATAATTTTTGTAGCTGTAGATGATGAAGTTGATGCATTTACAATTTTTGAAACATTAAATGGTAAAGGGAAAGATTTAACACCACTTGATTTAATTAAGAATCAAATATTTAAGAATTATGATAAGTCTTCACATTTAGATGAACCTAGTGATAGTTGGAAAAAAATTATTCAGAATACACAAGATAAAAATATGAAATTCTTAAATTATTTTTGGGCTTCAAGATATAAAAAAATATCTGATAGAAAGATTTATAAAGAATTTATTAAAGAATCAAAGAAAAATGATTTTAATTATAATTATTTTGTAAAAGAATTATTAATCAATTCAATTATTTTCAAAAAAATATTGGCTCCAAATATTGAAGATTGGAAAAATGAAGGAGAATTCAAAGCGTATTTCTCACTAAATGCAATAAGCATATTTAATGTTCAAGTTGCTAATAGTTTACTAATATCATTAGTTAGAGAATATGATAATAGGCAAATAAGTTTAAAATATTTAATAAAAGCAATGAGCAACATAGAAAAATTTCATTTTGTTAACAATGCTGTAG